>JAHFRX010000196.1 GCA_023266075.1 Legionellaceae bacterium
CGCACATGCACAAGCCCCTGCCTCCAACATTCGATGGGTGATTTTCCATAGAGGCCAGCATGAGATCTTGTGTGATAATGAGACTCGCACCAAGCCCAGAGTCTTGCATTTAAGGTATCCTTTCGATATCGCCGGGTAAACACCAAACATCACTCTGTCATTGATCGCCGATTCCTGTGCATCAGCAAACATCATGATCGCCTTCCCCACAAAAAATAATTGCAATTTTCTGAAAAAAGTCCTTGACACGGTTTTTTCGTAAATTTGAGTTTATTGAGTCCTGTTTCCCGTTGCTCGATTTGCAAGCTCACAGCCTATTCAGATCCATTTACTGACACTCAGGCCTTCTCACTATACCCCACCGGGCCTTAAATTTTATCTGATCCGTAATATGGCTTTAAACGCGGAAAATATGTCCAAAAAAAGTCATGTTATGATAGCCCTGTCAAATAACAACACGGGCATTGATGCCACATGAATCGCAAAGACATCAAAAAAGTCCTCGATGAGCTAACCGGGGATATTGACAGTATCGCTGATAAAAAAGCAGTGGCCATTATCAAGATTTTGATTAATCTGGTCGAAATGCTGGCTGAAGAAAACGCACAACTTAAAAAAACCGTTCAGGAATTAAAAGACGAAATCAATCGCCTCAAGGGTGAGCAAGGCAAGCCGGATATCCGCAAACAGAAAAAAGATGGCGACGATGATCCGACTAATCCTGATCACTCATCTGAGAAAGATCGTAACAAACGCGGTGTCCCCCAAAAAAGAAAGCCAAAAAATAAAAAAACACAGACCATTCGCGTTAACAGGCGAGTTACTGTTGAATTTGATAAGACCAGGTTACCAGACGATGCTGAATTCAAAGGGTATGAATCCCGGATTATACAAGATTTAAAAGTTATCACGGACAATATTGAGTTTAAATTACCCGTGTATTATTCCGCATCCTTGAGCAAGACATTTATTGCGCCGATGCCTGCAGCGTATAAGGGCAGTGAGTTTGGACCTGGTTTGAAAGCATTGGTCATTACGTTTTATCGCGATTCAGGGATGACCATCCCAGCAATAGAGCGATTTTTACAAACTTTTGACATTCACATTTCTCGCTCAACCATATCCCGCATTCTTGTTGAAGATCATGCCCATTTTCATCAGGAAAAAGAAGACATTTTCAACGCGGGCATGAAAGCCTGTGACTACCAACAGGTTGATGATACCGGTTGTCGTGTCAATGGGAAAAATTATTACACACACGTCTTCTGCAATCCATTCTTCACAGCGTATTTCACGCGCAAAAATAAAGATCGTTTGACGCTTTTGGACATCCTGTGTCGGGGTGAACTGAAATACGCATTCAATGAAGAAGCGTATGATCTTATGCTTGAATTTGGTCTCGCAAGGAAGTGGCGGGATAAAATAAGGTCCATGTTGCAAACAGAGGCGTTAACGCGCAAAGAAATCGATGTTATTCTGCAGAAACTTTTTCCAAACCCCAAAAAACATGGCACGAACCGGCGGACTATCCTTGAATCGGCTGCACTGGCTTATTATCAACACTCGGGGTACTTTCTCAAGTATTTAATGAGTGATGATGCGCCTCAGTTTAACAGACTCGCCCTGCATCATGCTCTGTGCTGGATTCATGAGGGTCGTCATTATAAAAAATTGAATCCGATATCTGAGTTTAATCGAAGCATCCTGAATGCTTTCCTTGAGCGGTTTTGGGACTACTATGATGCGTTATTGACGTACAAACAAAACCCATCAGCAGATATGGTGAAGCAATTAACTGAACAATTTGATAGCCTGTTTGCAACCAGGACGGGTTATGATGCGCTGGATAGACGTATTGAGGTGACACGCGAAAAGAAAAAAGCTTTGCTGCTTGTCCTGCACCATACGTTTTTACCGCTGCATAACAACGGTTCTGAATTGGGTGCGCGAGTTCAAGCCAGAATACGTGATATTAATTTGCAAACCATCTGCGAAAATGGAACAAAATCAAAGGACACCTTTGCCACCATTGTACAAACAGCGAGGAAGCTGGGGGTTAATATCTATCAGTATTTTTATGATAGAGTGAGTAAAAAATATGAGATGCCATCATTGGCAGACATAATTTCAACCAGATCAAGCTACGCAATAACCTAGGCCTGGTAAATTACATCATTAATGTTAATGTTTTGCGCCCAATATTACTGCCGAGCTATCAATTTAGTCCTTGTGGTGCCTAATGTGAGGCCCGTTGCATTCATTTGACACAAACGTAATACATGATATACTTGTAATACATATTCTTATTTATGAGGGCAAGCTTATGTTAGCCGTACGCTTACCAGACCAACTTGATCAACGTTTATCGGATTTAGCTAAACAAACGCATCGTTCAAAAAGCTATTATGTTAAACAGGCACTTCAAGATTACTTAGATGATTATGAAGATCACCTAATCGCTTTAACAAGACTTGAAAAAAAGAACTCTCGAATAACGCTTGAAGAAATGGAAAGCCGTCTTGAACTGGAAGATTGAGTTTGACTCTGATGTTGAAAAAGATCTAAGGAAACTCGGTCACTCAGCACAGCAACGAATCATAAAATACCTTAAAGAAAAAATTATACCTGTGGAAAATCCACGCGTACTCGGTAAACCATTGTCAGGTGACCTTAGTGGTATATGGCGCTATAGAGTTGGAGATTATCGAATTTTAGCCAAAATAGAAGATGAGAATTTTATTATATTGGTTGTTCATGTTGGGCACCGTAAAAATGTGTATGATTAAGGCGCTTTCATCATCCGACTACCCGACGATATCGAAAGGATACTATCAGCACATGCATAATATTGGTCCAACTCTGACCGATTACTTGGAGTCAACGAATCCAAGTAAGGATGATCGGCTTG
>JAHFRX010000197.1 GCA_023266075.1 Legionellaceae bacterium
CGAGATAGCGGCTAGAAAAACCACCGGGCGTACTCAGAGAAATCAGTTCTTCTTTGGAAGCCAGATAGCCCGAGCCTGGAAATTCACGAGCAACTTCTTGATCTGGTAGAGTGATTCTAATGACAGTCTTACTTTTACTTCGCAGTATTTGTATTACAGCACCTTGGTGAAAGTGACAAATGCTATTGGGTATTTCCCCTGTAGCGTTACCAAGAGGCAATGTCCATGTTACAACGATATCTTTTTTTGGCTTTTGCATCGCAGTGTCTACCACACCAAGACGCGCATGCGCAGCAGCTGTTCCCAATATCAAAAGATTCGCTTTCATGTTTACGGTTCGCTCCGCTGTATCATCAAGAGAAGCGCCTGTTAGTTTGAGGTCTACATGGCCTGGGTAGGCGTTTACAATAGTTGTTAGCGCATAGGGTAAGCGCTGTTGATGGCTAATAGGGCTCAACGTATCGACTTCGATAGCATAAGCTTTTTGTTTTGCTAAGAGGGTATCACCGGTTTTATACTGAATGGTGGTCGGCGTTGCTGCATCTTTGATGCCAGGGTGGTATCGTCTTGCAAAGTCTATCGCCTGTGTTGAAACAAACAGAGCGCCGGTGTCTGCAGTGGAGGATGATTTGCCGACTGTTGTGAAATGAACATCCATGGGGGCGTGAGGCTTGAGCAGATGATTCATCCATCCATCTTGAATATCCGTTCTTGATTGAGCAACAATCGCTTTGCCTGTTAGGTTACTTGTTTTATCAAGCGCAACGCGAGTCGCAGTAGCCATACCAGCACGCATTAATCCAATAGACATCATTATTCTCCTTATGTTTTGCATCATCGTTTTTATCAAGTGTCGTTCTTATTATGCTGCGGAGTATCCATAAATGATTTCTCAAAATCAACTTCATTTTAATGATCGACGATCACAATGGATAATAATTTTTCCGAATGAAAAATTATTATCTGTTAGGTTCCTGTATTCATAGAGGTGTGATCAGGTTAATATGTAGACCCAATATAGCGGGCGGAAAATTTAAACCACTTTTAGAGAAAGTTAAGATATAAAATCCCACTCCATTTCTGTTAATATTAAGGCACAGCACAGGCGGGGACGCCGATGACTGTGACGTGATGGGACGGCTTATGTCGTCCTTACTTTTCACCCAGCATATTGAAATCACGTCTTCAAATATCCCGGGGTTTGGGGCCGCGCCCCAATTGACACGTTACACCAATACCTTATCTCAATGCAATATCCTTGTGTGTATTATATTGGGCGTGAGCCCCGCTAAACTTTGATGCGGTCTTGCATGATTATAAAATTTAAAGTAATCATCCAATGCTTTCCTCACTGCAGAAACACTATCCCATTCTTGCAAATACACACACTCATATTTGACTGAGCGCCATAGACGCTCAACAAATATATTATCAGCCCATCGACCTTTTCCATCCATGCTAATACGCACATTATGTTTTTTTAAAACGTCAGTAAAGTCCTTACTTGTGAATTGCGACCCTTGATCCGTGTTAAATATATCGCAGCTTGTTTGTGTCAGCACGCGAGACAGTGCTTCTATGCAAAACTCTGTTTCCAGTGTGATACTAAGTTGCCAATCGAGAACGAAGCGACTGTACCAATCAATAATCGCAACCAAATAAACAAAACCCTGTCGTAATCGAATGTAGGTGATATCAGTACTGAAAACCTGGCAAGGCCTAACAATATCAATATCTCCCAGTAAATAAGGGTAAATTGGATGCTCTGGGTGTGGCGTACTGGTGTGAGGCCCTGGTGCTATAGAATGCAAGCTGAGTTGCTCATATGCCCAGCGAATTTCATGTCGCTTACACGGATGATGATGCAAGGAAATATAATCACTCATTTGTCTTGTGCCGAAAAAAGGATATTGCGTATAGATCTCATCGACTAATCGCAACAAGGCCAGATGAGTATCTGAAAAATTTTTCTGGCGTGGCGCATAGTAAACACGGGATCTATTTAGTTCCAACAAACCACACTGTTGTCGTACTGATAACAAGGGGTGGTTGACCTCAAGCCACTGTTGTCTTTCATCCATGGAACACCTCAAACTTTTTTTTTAAAAAATCATTTTCTACTTTCAGGCGTCCAATTTGTTCATACAGCGCTGTCAGCTGTATATCGTGCGAGATGTTCTCTTGCTTGCTCTTGTCGCTAAAGGCATCTGGCATATAGGCCAAGGCTTGTTTTTTCCAAGCGTTAACCTGGGTTGCGTGAATCGCATATTTTGCTGTGATTTGTGCCAACGTGAGCTCGCCCTTTATTGCCTCTAAAGCAATTTTCGCCTTCTCAGTCGGTGTAAATTTTCTGCGCTTATCACTCATCTCGTCTCCTTTGTTGACGAGTGAGAATTATATCTTAGCTATACCCTGTTTGTGGTCTGAATTTGTTGACCCACTATAGTACTCGCCGTAACCCTTTAAAATAATGCCATGACATCAAGTATGGCTGAAAGCCATTAAGACAGTTGCTGGGGTTAGGCGTACTCGCCGTAACCCCAGGTAGATTGTCCCGCTCTATCAAAGCGCTGTCAGCGCGACTCATTCTTCAATTACACATCAGGCGTCACGTCATGTCGCAATCATTTGCACAATCATGGGTACATATTATTTTTTCTACAAAAGATCGTTATCCATTTTTACAGGATCAAAAAATTCAACAACGCATGCATGCCTATATTGGAAAAATATGCGATGACTTAAAATGCCAGCCTAGTTTTGTTGGAGGCACTGCAGATCATATTCACATACTAACCAATTTAAATAAAAATTTACCTCTGTCAACATTCATTGAAAAAGTGAAGAAGTCATCTTCAAAATGGATAAAAACGATTGATTGTAGTAATAACATT
>JAHFRX010000058.1 GCA_023266075.1 Legionellaceae bacterium
TAAACTGGATATCACGTAGCGATAATGGGGGATTTGTATCGATGAGGATTAACCATAAATCGACTGAATAATAACGCCTCCCGAGTGACAACCTGAGTCGTGTTAACTGTACTAGACGTTCAAGACAGGTTTGATTGCAGACAGCGGGAGACCATAAAACAAGATGCCATTTTGATTCATCAAAAAGAGATAGTTTTTGAGGTGGATGAATGAGATGGCCCTTGTTGGTTGTGTGAGCACTGTGCCACTGAGGGTGTGTATATAAAAGATAGGCACTGATGCTCGGTGCGATAAAGAGCAATGTCAGCAACAGTATAATGATTCTATTTTTTTTCATATTTGATGTTACGTACCAAGTAAATAATAATGACAATGACGCCAAATATAAACCACTGAATCGCATACGCAATATGGCGTTGCCAGGGCATATTATTGACAATCCAATGACGAATAAATCCGTGTGTTTCCTGTGCGTCGAGGCGAATGATAAACGGATAGACTGATTTTTGCAAAAAACGATTAAATAATTTTGAATCTAATGTTTGTACAATGGCTAATTGAGGCGATTTAATGTCTAAGGCCTCGCCTAAAACCCATTGTTTTGTTGAGGGGTAGTACGCAACACCCGTGATGGTCATGGCTGTTGCTGGCACGTCCAGTTGAGTGGTGGTATTTTTGGGAATCCAACCCCTATCGATGATCAATAGCGTGTTGTCGTTTAATAAAAAGGGTGTCAGGACATGATACCCAAGTTGATGTTGCTCGTGCTGATTATCGAATAGTAATGTTTTATTCAAATACCGTCCTTTCATTTGTAAACGCTGATACTGATTGGGGTGTGTGAAGAAAGGTGTGGGTCGTTTTTTTTCCTCAATAGATGATTGTTGCTCACGAATTTTTTTTTCGTTCGCGCGTTGTAGTTGCCAAGTCCCTAAAGTAAAAAAGAGTATTGTCGCGAATAGGGCGAGGAGTGTAATATGCACTCTAGGTGTAAAGGTAAAGTAACGGTGAGATGAATGACAATGTGTAGTCATATTTTTCCCTAAATTTGATATTGAGTAATGGAGTATAACAAATGCTCATGAAATTATTGATTATAACAGTGATGTTAGTGATTTTAGGTGTTCTTGTGAGTAGTTTGGTTTTTTTAGTGAAAGATGAGGGTAAAACAGAACGAACAGTGAAAGCCTTAACGTGGCGGATAGTGCTATCGATTTGTTTATTTATTTTTTTATTTGTAGCATTTTATTTTCATTGGTTAGAACCGCATGGGGTCGGATAAAGGATGAGAAATTTTTTGAAATGCTTCTGCGTTTTCGCAATGTGTGTTGTTGCGTCAGCGCATGCAGATACGATTGAACGATATATGAATATCGCAAACAATATTCCTAAGATGGAAATGAAGGCAGACTCCGATTCGCAAATATGGGTGCGTTCAGCAAGAAATATTTTAAATCTAACCTGTGAATCGATTGCTGAAACGCTCACAACAGCGAATAAAGCTGCAACAGAACGGGGTAAGCCGCTGTTTTGTTTCAAAGGAGATACGCAAGGACTTGAAGCAAGTTCGTTGAATATATTGATTCAAAAAACCTATCGCGAGATGGCAGCACCTCAAGAAATGAAAGATAGTATGACGGTTTCTGAAATTGCTTTAATGGGCTTAATGCAAACATTTCCGTGTGCCGCTGGAAGTGCCCCGGTAAATTCACAACGACCTTCAAATGGTTTACCGTCTTTTGGCGAAATGATACACGTATCCACTGAAGACGGTGCGCATTAAAAAAAATCTGAGTCTTAGGAGACTTGAAACTCCTCAAAAGCTTCGAGTGCTTCAGCGGCATACATCAGCGAAGGTCCGCCTCCCATATAAATCGCCATTGCAAGTGTTTCTAGAAATTCTTGGCGCGTGGTGTGAAGTTTGACTAAAGTTTGTGCGTGAAATCCAATACAGCCAGAACAGCGATTCGAGACGGCTAAGGCAATTGCAATCAGTTCCTTCGTTTTTTTGTTTAACGTGCCATCTTTACCTGCTGCTTGAGCAAGAGCAGAAAAGCTTGTCATCACCTCTGGGATTTCTTTACGCAGCTTCATGATTTGTGCGGTGATCTCTTGAGTTTTTTCAGTGAATTTTTGTGTCATGCGTTTTCTCCAATGATTTCAAGGATGGCTTTTATAAACAGTGCATTGTCATTGAGACATGGCACCACCGTCAGTGCGTGTGTTGTTAGCTCTTTCCACTGTTGATGTGCAAGGAGACCTATCTCCTCTAACGTTTCCAGGCAATCTGCGATGAAAGAAGGGCAGACAATCACTAAGTTTTTTATATCACGGCTAGCAAGTGCTTGCAAGGTTTCGGTCGTATAGGGTTGTATCCAAGGTGTTTTTCCTAAACGAGATTGAAACGATGTTTGATAGCTGTCGTTGGGTAACTGAAGTGCTTCTGCAATTAACCGTGTTGTTTCAAAGCATTGTGCGCGGTAGCAGCGCGTGTGCGTTATTGCCACACAAGGTCCTGTGCAATGCGAGCAATCTGATGTAGAAAGATGATGTATTGGCAGACCATGGTAACTAAAAAGTATAAAAGCCTTGTCTTTGAGTAATGGTTTGATATTTTCGCTCATGGCTTGAATAAAATATGGGTGTTGATAAAAATCACGAATCACTCGAAGGTGTGGCACAACGTTCCATGTCTTAAGATGTTCTAAAGCAGCCTCAATAGCGGATCCGGATGAAGATGAAGCATATTGTGGATAAAGTGGTAATATTGTCAATGTTTCGCAGCCTTGTAGTTGCTGAAGCGCTTGGGAAAGTGACGGCTCACCATATCGCATTCCTAAGGAAACAATATACGTATCTTGTAGTGTGTGTTGCAGTGCCTGAAGGAGTGCTTGACTATGTTTCATCAATGGTGAGCCTTGAGGTGTCCAGATGGATTGGTATGCTTTTGCAAGGCGTTTTGGGCGACAAGGTAAAATTAGCCCATAGACTAATAGATAGCGTAGGAGTATGGGCAGGGTAATGACACGGCTGTCGAGTAAAAAAGGACGTAGATAGCGTCGAATTGCATTGGGTGTAGGGTTTTGAGGTGTGCCTAAATTAATGAGAAGTAGACCTTTTTTCATGGGAGCGAATCGTAAGTGTGATGAAACAGTTTTGATTATGACATGATCTGTCGTGTCGTTGTTAATCTTTCTGGTTCGTTCGCAGCGAGTTTTGTCTCACGTAAATGAGCATGGCCGATATTGTCTTTTTCAAGTGTCAGTACGTTATCATGATACTGATCGACAGATGATGTATGCGCAATACTGACCATAGTTGTGTCTTTTAATTCTGTTTTAAGCACTTGATATAAGCGTCGTTCGTTTTTAGGATCGAGTGCTGATGTTGACTCATCCATAAATAGCCACCGTGGCTTTTTAAGCAACGCGCGAGCAAAAGAGATACGTTGTTGCTCACCACCGGAAAGTCTTTGTGACCAGGCGGCTGTTGTATGAAGAAGCGGAATCAGTTTTTCAAGCCCCATCAATTTTAATGCTGTTTTATAGTCTTCTTCTGCATAAGACGATGATGATTCTGGGTACGCCAGTATTGTTTTTAAGTCTCCGTTTGGGATGAGTGGTTTTTGCGTTAAGAAAAACGTGTGTTTGTTGTGAGGTACGGACAACTCTCCTGAGCCATGTTTCCATGTGCCGGCTAAGATTTTAAAAAATGTACTTTTACCAAGACCAGATTCTCCTTTGAAGAGCGTATGTTGGTGAGGCTTCAGTTCAAGATTCAGGTTTTGAAAGATATGAGATGTTGGATTTTCTGGCGTTGCGGCGGTAATCTTCTCAAGGCGAATAGATTCGTCAGATGAGGAGAGGGTGTGTGTTTTGATATGCTTATGAGTGGCGTGACTATCTATTTTTTTGAATGTTTTTTCTAAAGCATCGAGTCTTTCTACACTGGCAAGATATGTAGTTAACGTGTCATATGACGTCGAAAACCATGAAAATCCAAGCTGAATTTCTGAAAATGCTGTAGAAATTTGTCCTAATTGTGTAATAGAAATGGCATCGCTGAAGAGCAAGGGTGCAGAAGATAATAAAGGAAAGACGAGTGCCGAGTTGAGATAAAAATTAAGAAATACGGACAATTGAGCTTGTTTTTTGATTTTTTGTGCGCGATTTGAGAAAAGTGCGTCACTTTTCTTTTCTAACATTTTCTCATGCCATTTTTCGCCTCTGGCTTGAGCAATGTTTTCACTTTCCTGTTGTATAAATTCCAGCTCTTGACGTAATTCGGTTTTATATTGTTTTTCTTTTGTGTTGAGTTGCGTGAGTGCGTGGCCTATTTTGTGTGAGATATAGTTCCCAACGAAAGAAAATAAGAGCGCACACCAGAAAAGATATCCTGGGATGGTGATACTCGCACCAAAAATAGCAAGCGTTAAAGCGCCACCCACTATCCACAATGTTGTAGAGAATATTGCAATACGAAGGGCCGCATTAACAAAATCAAACATCAAGGACAGAGATAAGTCTACAAAATCTTTCACCTCTTCCTGAATCCGTTGCGCGGGATTATCTAAAGGTTTTTTGAGGCGAGGCATGTGTAGATATTTTTTTTCAGTGACATAGCGTCGTATATAGTCTTTGGTCAACCATTTTCGCCAGTTGAGATCTAAAATGTTTTTAAGGTAATCTTTTATCACGAGACTACTGACAAGGCCCATGAGGCTTACGCCAAACATGGCGAGTGTCTGTATAAAAAGTGTAACGTCTTTTGCAATTAAGGCGCTCCAGATACCTACCGAGTACCATGAGACGAGCGCGGTTAAAGCAATAACTGCAATAATAGCGAGTATTGTTCCAATAAAAAGCAACCATGCCTTGACTCGTTCATTGGAGTTTAAAAAATAGGGCTTGGCAATTAACAGTGCTTTTTTGAGGGATGGTTTATTTTTCATGGACAAAGTGACTTAATAAAAAGTCATTATACTGGTTAACGATCAAAATGAAAATAGATGAGACACAGTGTTGTGTTCCATCTATTTTGTTTTTCTTACTCGTTGATGCTTTGGATATTACCCCAAGTTTTGACAGTTGCTTTTTGTTTGACATCTTCTGGTAAGGCATTTAACGCGCGTTGTGCAGCTTCGTAGGTGGGGTAGCTACCATAAACGCCTTTGTAATATTGCTTGCCATCATGTTGATATTTAACTTGTGCTGATGGTTCATTTTTAGGTGTTTTTTGCAATGAACTTGCGACATCAGTGGGTTGCTCACTGTTAGAGATTTCGATGGTATAACCTTGAGGATTTTGTTTGCCGACCCAGCCTTTATCGTGCTGTTTGAAAGACGCTGGAGCATTGGCATCGAGTGTACCATCTGGGAGCATGGGTTTTTGGCTAGAAACGCTGTTTGGATCTGGTGCATAAGCGCCACCGTTGTCATAGCCATCTGGATAAAGTTGAATGGCAGAATCCCTGTTTTTTGAGGATTTTGGTGCGTTTTGTGTGGTGGAGTGATAAAAATTATTACACGCTGTTAAGCTGAGTGCGCAAATTGCTATGGTAATGCCTTTTATGTTCATGATCGTTGCCCTTATTGTTATTGTGCTGAGGCTTATTTTAACTGATTCATTGGTGTTATCTGCAAAATTTCAATAAACTTTAGTATTATTTAAAAAAAAGTGAATGTTATGTGGACTCAACGTCGTTCCGGACAAACGCATCAACGCGGACAACATGATCATCGTGATGCGTATGAGAGAGATAGAACACGCGTGATTCATTGCCCTGCATTTCGACGATTGCAGCGAAAAACACAAATTTTGGGTATTAACGAAGGTGATTTTCATCGAACGCGTCTCACGCACTCTTTAGAGGTGGCCTCTATTGGTGTGAGTATTGTGCGTGGTTTAGCACGTCATCCATCTTCACAATTATTGTCTGGTTTATTACCTCACGATGATTTGATGCATACGATTTGTTTACTGCATGACATTGGTCATCCGCCTTTTGGCCATGGTGGAGAGGTTGCTTTAAATTACATGATGAGGGCACATGGTGGATTTGAGGGCAATGGTCAGACGTTACGGTTATTAACGAAAGTAGAAGACAGTTATGGTCCTTATGGTCTTGATTTAACCAGGCGCGCATTGTTAGGTATCTTAAAATATCCTGTACTCAGATCTGATGTGATCGCTAAAAATCAGGTTAAAGTATCGGCAAACACAAAGACTATCCGAGTGAATGATTGGTTACCGCCAAAAGCGTATTTTGATTCAGAATCCGATGAAGTGCTGTGGTTGCTTCAGCATTTTCAAGACAGTGATCGCGCATTGTTTCAGTCTCTTGCACTTGACCCAACAGATGAACAACATGGTCAATCGGCTTTTCACGCGTTTGATTGTTCTATCATGAATATTGCAGATGATATTGCTTATGGTGTACACGATCTTGAGGATGCGATTCATTTAAGATTGGTACGCCGTGAGCAATTAGACACCGCAGAATGTAGATCGTTAATACAAGCTTCTTCAATGGCTCATCCGCAATTACTCGATGCGCTTTTCAGTGACGATCTTTATACACGAAAACAAGCGATTGGTGAGATGGTCAATTATTTTATTACAGCGGTTGAAATTCAAGAAACACATCTCGCATTTGACAATCCACTATTAAAATTTAATGCAAAATTATCAGCACCTGCACGCGCTTGGTTGGATTATTTGACGACATGCATTTATAACACGGTCATTGACTCACAAGAGGCACGAACATTTGAGTACGGCGGACAAATGGTGATTCTACGTTTATTTGAAGCGATAAGCTCGAATCCGAGCAGCTTACTGGATCTTAAAAACCGTCAATTATTCCAACATGCAGTTGATGAAAATTCGGCAAGACGTGTCGTGTGTGATTATATTGCGAATATGACGGATGAGTATGCGTATCGTTTTCATGAGCGTTTGTTTGGATTGAACACACGAACAATATTTGAGCGATTATAAGATTGGCGTCCCCAGGGGGATTCGAACCCCCGTTACCGCCGTGAAAGGGCGATGTCCTGGGCCTCTAGACGATGGGGACGTGTGTGTTTACTTTGACCAAATTGTGGCGTCCCCAGGGGGATTCGAACCCCCGTTACCGCCGTGAAAGGGCGATGTCCTAGGCCTCTAGACGATGGGGACCGTCTATTATTGAGTTTTTCTAGTGCTGGTGGAGCTAGGCGGGATCGAACCGCCGACCTCTTGCATGCCATGCAAGCGCTCTCCCAGCTGAGCTATAACCCCTCAAAAAGAGAACCGAAGTTTATAAGACCAGAGCGCATGCTGTCAAGCATTTTAACCTATTTGCTGAGACAAAAAAAAAGCCCGGCGAATGTATCAACCGAGCTTTTAGGATAAGCCGTGTGGAATTGATGCGTATTATCATCTGTGTCCATGCACATGTGAAGGTGGTGTGCCTCTTACAGCGGCTGGGCCCATATGACCTTCTCTACGAGGGAACATACCGAAACCTGCAGTGGGATGACCATGAACTGGTGCTGGTCTAGTAAAAACAGGTGCTGGAGTAGGAGCAACAATATGATGTCTTGGTCGGCCAACAATAGGTGTTGGTATGAACAAAGGATCGTGGTATGGTCGGCTAACAATAGGTGTTGGTATAAACAAAGGATCGTAGTATGGTCGGCGCACAATTACGGTTGGACTGGGGTCTCGTACGATCACGGTTGATGGTCGTGTACTCATCACGATGCCAGAGCTTGGCGCGAATGCAACAGCAAAAATGGCGGTAAGCATCATTGCTAAAGCAAATACTGCGAATACAGCAATAACGGCAGGAGCAGTAACAACAAACGCAGCAGCGATAAATGCTATCATGGCTAAAATGGCTAAAGCACTTAATAATCTCATATATATCTCCGATTGATTAATTTTAGTGTAAAAACTTGTCTCTTCCAAGTCTTCAGACATTGTACATCATGTTTAAATTAAGATCAACTTATTTGTGCATTTATTTGTGCTTTGATGGATTGTATAGAGAGAAGACCCCTTAAAAGACGCATACTGAGTATACACGTCTTTAAGGGGTAGATGCTTAGCGATGATGATGTCCGCCGCCCATACTTGAATGATGAGATGATGATCCAGCATCGAACGAGCGATCGCTACCCTGTTGATGACTCGTCGTACCTATATTGTGACCGGAAAACATAGCGTGGCCATGGTCATGATGTGTTCGATTACCGTGTACATGATAGTTTGGTTGTTGATTAAAGAAATAGTCATTCCAACCGCGGTTGGCGTACGTAGGGCCAAACCAGTACGGTACTGAATACCATGGATAAGTGGGCGTTCTGATTACACTGACGCCCGGTCTGGCTACTGAAATAGACGCTGCCAGCGTGACGAGTAACGCGAGTGCTAAAAGTGTGACCAGTGGGAAAAAAATAGCGGTGGCCGCCATGGGTGCAAGAGTTGCCGCTGCTGCGACAACGATATACGTTGGTTTTGCAAGCATGGCTATCACAAACGCACAAAGGGCGACACCTGCAAGGCACTTTAATAAGAAAAAATAGTTGAAAGAAAAGGTTGATGTGGTCGTTGATGGCATAAGATAATCTCCGGTTGTTATTTAAACAGGATGTTTATAGCGCAATACGGAACGCGTCCGGATTATATCAGTCAGTTTAAGAATGGGTCAATCAACGCGGAATAAATGTATATAACGGACTAAATGTTAAGTGAATTTTTGATAAAACAGGTCAGTATTTGTTCTTTTCCTTGAAAAAGATAGAGCGTTTCTTCGAGATGTTGATAATGTGCGTCGATGAGTTTTCTTAATGCGTCTTGTGTATAGCGTGTTGCAAACGTCGTTTTCTGATTGATGAGGTCTGACGAGCGATTTTTGCCGAGTGTGTGAGGTGCATATTGGTCGAGGTAGTCATCCTGCATTTGAAAGAGTAAACCCAGTTGGTTTGCAAATTGCTGTAATGCGACGGATTCTTTTTCTGGGAGTTCACCGGCTAAAATGGCACATTTTATACATGCTTCAATGATACAGCCTGTTTTTAAACGATGGATTTCGCGTAATCGTTTGTCACTCACGGCGGAGGTGAGCTCGGTTAGGTCTAAGCATTGACCGCTGAGCATACCCTGAATACCGGCCGCTTTTAAAAGCGTATGTGTGATGGTAATGATTGTTTGGGGGTTCAGGGTATTTTGAAGCTTCGTCAGTAAAAGATCGACGGCTAACGTTTGCATGCCATCTCCGGCTAAGATGGCAGTGGCTTCATCAAATGCTTTGTGGCA
>JAHFRX010000198.1 GCA_023266075.1 Legionellaceae bacterium
CAAAAAGAAGCTCACCTGTCACTGACGCACGCAAAGACATTTTATGTAACAGCTCTCGCGTACTAAAACCAGGCATATCTTTTTCAACCAAGAATCCACGAACCGTTTCTTCTGTTTTCGCCCATACAATCGCAACATCAGCAAGTGTCGCGTTGGTAATCCAGAGTTTAGCGCCATTCAGTATAAAACCACCCGGTACTTTTTTTGCAAAAGTACGCATGCTTGCCGGATCTGACCCTGAATTTGCTTCCGTTAATCCAAAACATCCAATCAGCTGCCCCTGCGCCATCAATGGTAAAAACCGCTTTTTCTGATCATCTGTCCCATAGCGAAAAATAGGATACATACACAAAGAACTTTGCACCGAAACAAAACTTCTTAAACCACTATCCCCTCGTTCTAATTCTTGGCAGACCAAACCATATGCCACATCAGAAGCTCCCGCACCACCGTATTCGGAAGGAAGCGTTAGACCGAATAATCCCAAACCTGCTAATTTAGGAATAAGTTCCATAGGAAAAGCGGCCTCTTCAAAAGCAGTAGCGATTTTAGGCTCAACGTTGTCTTTTACGAATCGCGCCACTGTATCACGAATTAAGCGCTCATCATCCGTAAGTATCTCATCAAAACAAAACAGATCATCCATGTCGTCCCCTTTCAAATCATTCCAAAAGTATATCTTTGGCCTACATAAAAAGCTATGATGGCATTTATCAAAATATCAGGGATAGTCAAATGAGATGGGGCATGATTGTTGTCTGTTTTCTATTGAATGGCTGTACGCGTAGCAACACAGATCACATTGAATCACATCAAATTATTAGCGCGCCACCTGCGAAGCAATGGGTTCATTGGGACGAAGATGCGCCTATTGATGTCACGCAAGACAAAGTCAAAACAAAACAAGTGTGTCCTAGACAAAGAAACGATTAAGGGGATCCCTTAGACCAAAACCTCAAGATTTTCTTGACGCAACGCGCTCACTGCATTGCACTCATCCACAAAAACAATCTGAGGTTGCCATGTAGCGCATTGATGATTTTCGAGTTGGATAAATGACGCAATGATAATGATATCACCCGGCGTCACACAGTGTGCTGCAGCACCGTTTACGCAAACAAAAGAGGACCGAGGAAGACCCTCGATGGCATAGGTTTCAAACCGTGTGCCTGCGGTAACATTCCAAACATGAACTGCCTCATTTGGAAAGATATCGGCAGCATCCAACAACTCAGGTGGTAGTGTAATGCTGCCTTCGTAACTTAAATCTGCATGAGTAACCGTAGCACGATGAATCTTCGATTTAAGCATACGTCTTGTATACGACATGATAAAACGTCTGCTGCTGAATTATACGACTTCAACATCTTCAGCTTGTGGACCTTTCTGACCTTGCCCTGCTTTGAACAACACAGTTGCTCCTTCAGATAACGTTCTGAAACCAGCGCCTGTGATTGCGCTAAAGTGAACGAAATAATCTTTCCCTTCGCATTCAATGAAACCAAAACCTTTGCTCTCATTAAACCATTTCACTGTACCGCGCATTTTTTCTGACATGTTGCCACTCCTTAAACTTAAATTATCGCGCATATTTTCAACCACTACCACGCATCATGTCAATACGCTTGCTCCAAAAAAAGCATTTATAAGCGATATAGATTTTTTATTCAACGCATCACAGAGTATTTAATTTTCAAATTGATTATAACATGCGCAATTTACAAATTTAGCAACGCCATGACCGAAGCACTCCTGAAAACTGAGCTATAGTTAAAATAGGTCATTGAACACAGGGCGCGCCATCATGCGTACTCGACGGCTCTTCATTATTGTAACAGCAGCTATTTGTTTAGGCATGGCGTTACCAGATAAAAATACGACGCATCACGAAGATGACTTCATTCATCTCGCACCTGTTGGATACCGTTATCCACATCAAGTGTTTAATCTTGATGTACTCAAAACAATGCTAAGAACATCTGCACCAACACTCTCAAAACTCGCCACACAAAAAGTTCTAACTGCACTGGAATGCGCGCATTCATATCAACTCGATCAGAATCAAATTCTTGCAGTGATTGATTACTCTCTTCCTTCCAGTAAAAAACGGTTGTGGATTTTTAATTTAAAAACATACCAGATCCTCTTTAATACGTATGTTTCTCACGGTATTAAATCAGGAAGTTTACTGACGACTTATTTTTCTAATCGCAATAACAGTAAATCGAGCAGTATCGGTATTTACTTAACAGAAAGCGCTTATCACGGACGAGAAGGATTATCCTTAAGGTTAACCGGTCTTGATAAAGGGTTTAATGACAACGCAGAGAATAGAGCTATTGTGATGCATGGTGGCTGGTATATGAAAGAAGCTTTCATTCAGAAATATGGCAGACCAGGACGTAGTTGGGGTTGTCCTGCAGTGCCTTTGGAGTTGTCTGATGCCATCATCAACACCATCAAGAATCAATCATTATTTGTGATCTATTATCCAAATGAAGCCTGGTTCCAATCGTCTAAATTTTTGAATTGTATGGCAACACACGCAAACACAGCACCAGAATCGCCATCCATACCCTCAGAAGCAAAGGAAGAGCGCGATCAAGTACTTTTTGCAAATATTAAAATTAAACGCGCTGAAACTGACCCTATCGTTACAATGGAAGCACTGCGCTACCAAGAAACATTTCATGCCAAACCACCGCTAACACGCATGCTGAGACGACAAATTAACGACACCGAATATGTCGCTCTCAGTGATCATGAATTACATTTACTGGTAACCCAGCTCAAACAGGATAACCGTTATGATGATATCACCTTTGTTATCCCCAATATAAAAATGGAGCGTGGTTATTATATTACTGAAATGAAAATT
>JAHFRX010000199.1 GCA_023266075.1 Legionellaceae bacterium
GTTGGCTGTCGATCCTACAATAGGTGGGCATGATCATCCTGTTGTGAGCATTCATTTAAGTAAAGCGGAACTCAGTGAAGAGGTTGAGGAAGTTGCTGAAGAAGGCGAAGAAGGTACAGATGAAGTAGTGGCAGCAGAGGGTACAGAAGCGCATGCTGGTGACACGAAGTCTTCGCATGAAGAAGGCTCGAAAGAGAGAGAATAAATATGTCGATAAGCAATGGTTCCGAGAGCCATTGCTTTTTTGAGTGTAAATCATGTCGATTAAATTGGTTGTAGGGCTACGAAATCCAGGGCTTGCTTACGAGAGCACACGACACAATGCTGGTGCTTGGTTTGTTAAGACGTGGGCAGACGAACTACAATCAACGTTTCATGTTGAGAAAAAATTTCAAGCTGAAGTGTTGTCCGTGTCGCTTCTGCACGGACTTTGCTATGTTGTCTTACCGTTAACGTTTATGAATCACAGCGGTCAAGTTGTACGTAGTCTCAGTCAATTTTATCATATTTTGCCGCATGAGATATTGGTGGCACATGATGAGTTAGCCTTCTCTATCGGCTGTATTAAATTAAAATCGGGTGGCGGGCATGGTGGGCACAATGGCTTGCGCGATATCATCACGCAACTTGGGAGTGCAGATTTTCACCGTCTTCGCATTGGCATTGGTCACCCAGGACATCAATCACACGTCCATGATTATGTGTTGTCTAAACCGTCTGTGGATGATCGTCAACAGATGATGCGTGCGATACAGAACGCTTCAACGATGATGCCTATGATTCTTGATGGGCGAATGTGTGAAGCAATGACTGAGTTGAATAAAGGATAAGTATCATGGGATTTAAGTGCGGAATCGTGGGGCTACCCAATGTTGGTAAATCAACGCTATTTAATGCATTAACGCAAGCCGGTATTGAAGCTGCAAATTATCCTTTTTGTACGATTGAACCCAATGTGGGTGTGGTGACCGTACCTGATACGCGCCTTTCGCAATTGGCCGAAATTGTGAAGCCTGAGCGTATTGTGCCTACAGTGATGGAGTTTGTGGATATTGCAGGTTTGGTCCAAGGTGCTGCAAAAGGAGAGGGTTTAGGTAATAAATTTCTTGCGAATATTCGTGAGACAGATGCTATTGCACACGTTGTGCGTTGTTTTGAGCATCCTGATATCGTCCATGTCGTAGGACGCGTGAATCCGATTCATGATATAGAGATTATTAATACAGAATTAGCACTGGCTGATTTAGAAGCGGTTGAGCGTGCACGATTTAAAGCTCAGAAAAATAGTAAGAGCGGTCAAAAAGATGCGATTTCAGAGCTTGTGGTACTTGAAAAGATAGAAACGCACTTGGGTGCTGGATCACCTATCCGTACATTAAGTTTAAATATGGCTGAAGCAGAAATAGCGAAGCGTTTTTGCTTTTTAACAGCGAAACCTGTTTTATATATTGCAAATGTTGCCGATGATGGCTACATGAACAACCCTTTCTTGGATGCTGTGGATGCACTTGCGACAGCGGAAGGTGCGAAGGTCGTTGCACTGAGTGCAGCGACGGAGTCAGAAATTGCAGAATTAGACGAGGCCGATCGTGCTTTATTTATGGATGATTTAGGGTTAACAGAGCCAGGTCTTCATCGTGTGATTCGCGCAGGATATGAGCTGCTTGGCTTGCAAACTTATTTTACAGCCGGCGTTAAAGAAGTGCGTGCTTGGACAATTCCTCACGGTGCAAGTGCACCAGAGGCCGCGGGTGTTATTCATACTGATTTCCAAAAAGGCTTTATTCGCGCTGAAGTCACGGCATTTTCTGATTTTATTCAGTACCGCGGTGAGCAGGGTGCAAAAGAAGCAGGCAAATTACGGCTAGAAGGAAAAGAATACATCGTGAAGAATGGTGATGTGATGCATTTTCGTTTTAACGTGTAATATGCCTGAGAAAAATTTTTAGTGTAAATTTTATAGTTTCAAATTAGAATGAATTATTGTCATTTTTTGAAGCGAAAAAGTGATTGAACTTAAGATTCCTAGTCAGCCGGACGGCGAAACGTGTGGACCCACTGCACTGTATTCGGTTTATCGTTATTATGGTCTGGCGTGTCATTTAGATGACGTAATTGCGTCCGTTGAGCGCACATCATCAGGTGGCTCGCTTGCGGCATTTCTTGGAAAAGATGCTTTATTGCGTCATTTTGATGCGATTATTTATGTCAATAACCTTATTATTTTCGATCCATCATGGTTTAAAAATGGTTTATGTCATCCAGAGATTTTGATTCAAAAGCTTCAATTGCAGTTACACGTGAAGTATGATCCTGCCCTCGTTCAAGCAAGTCATGCGTATATTAATTTTCTCACGCTCGGTGGAGAGGTTCGTTTTTCAACCTTAAATAAACAGTTGTTGAGAAAATATTTTAATCTTGAAATTCGATTTTAACGGGTCTAAGTGCTACTTATCTTTATAATCATGCGCGTTATCTTTATCAGGGAAGTGAAGTTTTTCTCAATGATATAGAAGGTACGCCATGTGGTCATTTTGTGGTGTTGTGTGGGTATGATGAATCACATCGACATGTTTGGGTTGCTGATCCTTATGAAGAAAATCCATTATCGAATAGTAGTTATTATGCGGTGAAGATGGATAGGCTCATCAATGCTATTTTGCTCGGTGTGTTAACGTATGATGCGAATCTTCTTATTTTACAGCCTAAAAAGGAATGTCATGCAGACCATTCTCGTCACCGATAACCAAGAGGCGTGGGCTTTTTTAGATTCAATGATAGTGATGGTTGATGCGTCCAGTTATCTTTGTAACCAATCTATCTATAAAAATCAGCCGACGCGAGTGCTTAATTTGTGTCGTTTTTATC
>JAHFRX010000213.1 GCA_023266075.1 Legionellaceae bacterium
ACTACAGCCGGTATAAAAAACAATAATGGCACACCAGCCGCTGCCCCCACCCCTGTTACACATAAGGCCAGTGCTAAGCAGGTTAAAAAAATAGGTAGCCAATATTTTGAGAAAAATTCAAAGAATTTCATAATGACCTCATTTCAATGATTTATAGTCTACAACTGTAGACTATAAATCATTGAAATGCCATTCCGCACTTTAGCCAAATGGTTGCTTTTGTTCTTTCAAAAAAAGCAGCCATTGGCTAAAGTCGTTGCATTAATTTATTTGCACGCTTTGAAATGCCGTGGCTATAAGGGCTTGTCGATAAATTGTCTAAAACATTGGTGATTAATGAGTGGGCCTCTTTTCGGACAAGTGCTTTGGATAACTGCGCTTCTTCTGCCATTTGCATGATGTGGCGTAAAAACAAATTATCAAAGTCATATTTACTACCTATTTTCATTGCCATTTTAGTCGCAAGGGTTGGGTAATGTATTGTCGAAATCATGTCATAAAATGGTGCTAAATGTGTTTGCTGAGCGCTATATAGTAGTGAAAAATTTTTACCATGTGCATCGTTATTTCCAATAATTAAATTAAACAAAACACCTTGTAATAACATCTTAATATCGACGACTGGGACACTAGATATTTGTCTTACTAATTGGAAGCAATCACGTAATCCAGGTCCGCCTTCTCTTTGATATTTCATTTCTGGAATAATAGCTAAGGCTTGGCAAAAATCTTCTTGATGTAAGCGTTGAATTTTATGTTCAATCTCAATTCTGTCATAACGCTTAACTAATAAATATCGATTCTCATTCGCTTCATGCATTGAGGCGTCAGCAACATTTAAACCAACTTTACGTGCTAATTGTAAACAAAAACACTCATTTTCAATGAGTGATGGGAAATCTCGATTCATTGGTTTTAAAATATGCGTGCTGGGCGCGCCGCCTATTGGTATGGCAATTTTCCCATCAATAATAGCCACAGCTAATTTATCTTGTGCACCCGCTAACGATAACCGAACGCCATCTTCCCCAACTAACATCGGTTTTTGATGCATTGTTTGTAAAATGCTTGTCATTACATTCTCATCAATAACACGATAATTGGGTTTTAAATCCGTCAGTGCTGTGGAGGAAGCGGGGACTAAACTAACTGCTCCTGCACACTCACCACCGATGGCTGCTAATAAAGCAAAATCATTTTTTTCGCTAATACCTAAGTGACGCGCAATGGATGCTCTTAAATGTGCTTCAGGTAGAATTCCTCCAAAAAAAGGACGACATTGTTTTGAGTCATACGATGCTTTTTGCAAGGGTAGTGATTGTGATAAGGGTTGATTTTGTTTATCTGTGACGTATTGAGCGTCATAAGTAAACAGCATATCTCCGTGCGAGTCGATGCTCAATTGTCCAGTTAAACATTGGTTGAGATAAACATCCAATTTATGTTGCATCATTTTCACTTCCTGCGCGAGATAGATAACATTGGATACCCAGTACTTGTAATACTTGCAATACCTTCCCAATTTGACAGGTTGATTTTCCTTTTTCTAATTCAATGATAAAGCGTAATCCTGTTCCCGCGGCTAAGGCTAAATCACTTTGAGTGATATTGAGTTGCTTGCGCGTTTTACGAATAATATGGCCGATATCGATAGAAGATTGAATCATAGATGTCTTTTTGTGTTACCGTACGGTAACTTTAGGATGCTTTTTTAAAAAAATCAAGCTGAAATTCCCTACCGGGAATATATTAGCAGTTTATTCATTTTTAATAAAAGAATATTCCCTTCAGGGAATATTCTTCAGTCGCTGTCTGTGAGTTCTTTTTCAATGCGTTCACCGATCTGTTGATCGATATTTTTCCAATACTCGAACGCTCTTTTGAGAACGGGCTCGGTCACGCCATTTTTTAGGTGACTGGCGACGTTGCTCACTAGCCTGTCACGGGCTTCATCGGTAATGACCTTGCGGACAAGTGTATTGGCCTGCCCGAAGTCGTCATCATCTTTTCGGAGCGTATAGGCCTCGCGCACGAAGTTTCCATCGGCTTCCCATGTTGCTACCTCAGGGTTTCTTGAACTATCGGCACGTGGACCGCCTTTAGAGTTAGGTGCATAAACAGGATCGGAGACATTTTCAACGCGCATTGCTCCATCTTTGCTATAACTGTGGATAGGGCATTTCGGCTTGTTGACCGGTATCTGCTTGTAGTTTACACCCAGTCTTGCTCGATGTGCATCGGCGTAAGAAAACATTCTTGCAAGAAGCACTTTATCTGGACTGATCCCGGTTCCGGACACCATATTGTTAGGTTCGAATGCAGCCTGCTCAATCTCAGTGTGATAATCTGTTGGGTTGCGATTCAGCGTCAACTCCCCAACTTTAATCAGAGGGTAGTCTGCATGTGGCCATACTTTTGTGAGATCAAATGGATTAAAGCGATATGTCTCCGCCGCTTTGAACGGCATAATTTGCATGTATAATGTCCAACCTGGATAATCACCTCGCTCGATAGCCTCGTAGAGATCACGTGTGTGATAATCGCTATCTGTGCCTGCAAGACGATCAGCCTCAAGCTGTGTCAAAAATTCTACGCCTTGATTGGTTTTGAAGTGATACTTCACCCAAAATTTTTCATGACGAGCATTCACCCACATATACGTATGGCTTGAAAAGCCATCCATATGACGCCAAGTCTTTGGAATACCACGATCACCCATCAACCATGCGACTTGGTGCGCTGACTCTGGAGAAAGCGTCCAAAAATCCCATTGCATGTCATGATCGCGTAAATTGTTATTCGCTCGGCGTTTTTGAGAGCGAATAAAATGTTGGAATTTCATGGGGTCGCGCATAAAAA
>JAHFRX010000200.1:0-2232 GCA_023266075.1 Legionellaceae bacterium
GCATCAATCTGTCACTGAAATTGAGCTACAACCACTGTTAACGCTTCATCCAGAAGTGATTCTCATTGGAAGTGCCACATCGATACACATTGACCTAGAACTCAAAAGTCAGCTCACACAACAAAGGATAGGTTTAGAATGCATGTCAATTGGCGCGGCAAGTCGAACTTTTAATATTTTGTTGAGTGAATCAAGACGCGTGGTTTTAGGCTTGATTTTTTAGCCGCTCAAGACACTGTAAATATTGGCGCGCGATATCCAGTCCCGTTTCAGCTTGAATCTCAGTCACGCACGAGGGGCTTGTAACATTAATTTCTGTAATAAAGCCACCAATCACATCCAATCCCACAAAAGAAAGCGATTTTTCTCGCAACATCGGCGCTACCTCACTACATAAAAAGCGATCACGCTCAGTTAACGCAACCACAGAACCTTTAGCACCAGCCACCATATTACCACGAAGCTCACCGAATTGAGGTCGTCTTAACAATGCATAAGGCACGGCCTCCCCTTCCAACAGTAAAATTCGTTTATCTCCTTCTGTTTTAATCGCGGGCAAATAGCGCTGAGCCATGATACAGGTTTTACCACTCGACGTCAGTATCTCCAAAATCACCGAAAGATTGCGGCTCTCTTGACCCACATAAAAAACAGATTGACCGCCCATCGTGTTCAGCGGTTTATAAATTACTTCTTGATGTGTTTTCCAAAATTCACGTAATGCTGCCATATTTGCACTCACTAACGTGGGTGGAATGCATTCTGGGAAATGAAGTATGGCCATCTTTTCATTAAAGTCACGCACACTTTGTGGCTTATTTGCAACGAGCACACCCTTTTTTTCAGCAAGCTCAAGCGCATACGTTGCATAAAGATATTGCGCATCAACCGGCGGATCTTGACGCATTAAAATAATATCAAACTCACTTAAAGCATGCATGCCTATCGCTTGTGTTTCGGGTAACACCGCTTGGAATGATGTCAAAGATTGTACATTGGCATAAACGTCTTCTCCATGACAAACAATATCTTGTGGCGTGAAATAATGACAAGACCAGGTTAAATCAAATGCTGCACGTAAAAAACTCAATGTGGTATCAATGTCCACGTGTAATTGCTGAAAAGGATCCATCAACGCTGCAATTTTCATTTTTTCCCATTTCATTTTTGATCAATATATGATTCTATATCAAAATCAATTCTTCACAAGATGAGCATATGATTTTATCCAAAGGTTATGCAGGATTTAGTCCTGATACACCACTTAAACCATATGCGTTTACACGTCGCGATGTGGGCGAACATGATGTATTAATTCGTATCGAATACTGCGGTATTTGTCATTCTGATATTCATAGTGTGCGTAATGAATGGCAAGGCGCTCGCTATCCCTTAGTTCCGGGACACGAAATTGTTGGCATTGTTGAAAAAATTGGTCCCAGTGTCTCACGACATCACGTTGGAGACACTGTCGGTGTGGGCTGCATGGTCAATTCGTGTGGACACTGTCATGAATGTCTTGACCATCACGAGCAATTTTGTGCGACAGGCACGACGTATACTTACAATTCGATAGATCTCGATGGCGAAACGACCAAGGGTGGATACTCAAACAATATTGTGGTCAATGAAAAATTCGTACTCTCAATTCCTAAGCACCTCGATAAGGCAAAATCAGCACCACTGTTATGTGCAGGCATTACCACTTACTCTCCGCTTAAATATTGGGGTATTCAACCAAACGACAACGTTGGCGTCGTCGGTTTAGGTGGTCTGGGTCATATGGCTGTAAAAATCGCACATGCCTTAGGCGCACATGTTATTGTGTTAACAACCTCGCCTGAAAAAGTAGCTGACGCAAAACGACTCGGCGCTGATGAAGTCCTCATTTCATCTGAAACAACAACGTTGACACCCTATCAAAATTCATTTGACTTTATCTTGGATACCGTGTCAGTCCCACACGACCTTTCACTTTACCTCAGTCTATTAAAGCGTAAAAAAACACTCTGTATGGTCGGTTTATCACCGCACTCACACTGGATTGATTCGTTTAGTTTAATTTCACAAAAAAGTTTAAGCGGCTCACTGATTGGTGGTATTCAAGAAACGCAAGAAATGCTAGATTTTTGTGGAAAACACACGATTACCTCAGAGATTGAGTTGATTGATATCACGATGGTTAATCAAGCGTATGAACGTATTTTAAATGGAGATGTCAGATATCGGTTT
>JAHFRX010000200.1:2242-2844 GCA_023266075.1 Legionellaceae bacterium
GTACCTCAACATCACACGCCCTAAAATACATACCAGGTGAATTTAAGCTCGTGGTCGCCGACTGCGCTGGGTGCACACGATAAAATCCACCCACAATGGTTGAGCCAATCAAGTAAATGACAGGTTCTGCATGGTGATGCTCGTTTTTTTCAAGGGTTTCCACCCCCTCTTGAACCAGCACAGAAGTCACCTTTTCCCCACCTTTTCGCGCGGCCATATGAGAGCGCTGACGACGATTCATGTTCAATACTTCATTACCAGCATTGACCATCATCACACCCATACCATACGTTCCTTTGTCTGCTTTAATTGTCACAAAAGGGGCATGGCCTGCCATCAGTGTATCAACCGCTGTCGCGAGCATTTCAAATCCTTTTTTTTCCATAAAATCAACCGACTCAACGGCTATAAACGGCGTAAAAAACGCTTGCGTATCTAATGAAAACTGTTGGCAAAATTTGATGATAATTTCATGATAAAATGTAAAATGTCGATATTTAGAGCGATTCCACCATCCAAGATATGGCGAAGGATAAATGGGAGATGTGATCTGTTTAAGGTTAGGAGGAAGGCCTGTGGAGAGATCATGATTCAAAACGACA
>JAHFRX010000201.1 GCA_023266075.1 Legionellaceae bacterium
TCCCCAGGCGTGTATGAAGATAACGCTCCGATTGACCATGCACACGAATTTCAACCATCCGCGTTGCTAAATCATCATCATTCGTGAAACAAGCACCACCATCTCCATATCCACCTAATGGTTTGGAGGGGAAAAAGCTAGTACAACCAATCGTCGATAAAGCACCCGAAAAGGTGCCTTGATACGTCGCACCAAAACTTTGTGCTGCATCCTCAATCACGGGGAATTGATACTTCAGAGCAATCGCATTAATTGCTGCCATATTTGCGCACTGACCGTATAAACTCACTGGCATAATCGCTTTTGTCTTTTCAGTGATAGCGGCCTCAATCAGCTCTGGATCAATATTATACGTTAAGGGGTCAATATCTACGAAAACAGGCTTTGCACCGAGTAACATGATAACTTCTGCTGTTGCAAAAAAACTAAACGGGGTTGTGATAATTTCATCCCCAGCTTGAATACCTAACGCCATCAACGCAATCAATAAAGCATCAGTACCACTTGCCACAGTCACAGCATGCTTCACACCAACAAAAGACGCCAACACTTTTTCTAGCGCTAGTACATCAGGCCCCATAATGTAACTTGCTTGATTCATAATCGCTTTAAAACGAACAAACAGTGGTGCCTCAATCCGCTTAGATTGAGTCTTCAAATCAATAAACTGCATGGGAATCCTTCAAGGGGCATAAAGAGGGTAGATTATACTGATAACTCTCCTCTCTGCCAACTTAAGCTTTAGACAGATTCAACGCGCCAATGCGCTTTTTTACGATAAAGCGCTTTTAAATCTTCTACTGACTTCTGATGTGTCGTGGATAATTGAAACAACGCGCGCTCTTCTTGATAATAAATTCCCAGCGGTACAGGAAAATCAGGGTGTGACAATTGTGTTAGCCGAAGTGCTGCATTGAGATTACTAACATCATGGACACAAGCCTCATCAATTTTTTCTGTTTTGACCAGCTTATCATTGACCAAAGCAAGTGCTTCTGACTGATTTTCGCCAAATAACATGCGTGTCTGATCTTGTAAAATCACTGTATGGCGAGGTCGATTGGTTTTAAGCGCAAAACCATCAAAGGCACCATGATTAAAAATATTGCAATCTTGATAAATTTCAACGAAAGCACACCCGCTGTGTGCGTGCGCGGCTTTAATGACAGCAGCTAGATGCACCGGATCTTTATCGACAGCCCGTGCAACAAAACTCGCACCAGCACCCAGTGCAAGCATCAGTGGGTTCACAGGGTGATTCACGACACCTTCTGGAGATGTTTTTGTGACTTGCCCTTTTTGTGAGGTAGGAGAAAATTGTCCTTTCGTTAATCCGTACACTTGATTATTAAAAAGCAAAATTTTTACATTCACATTACGACGTAAACTATGAATGAGGTGGTTTGCACCAATACTCAATGCATCACCATCACCGGTGATCACCCATACACATAAATCTTCACGCATGGCTTTTAAACCCGTCGCAACGGCTGTAGCTCGACCATGAATGGTATGAAAACCATACGTGTTCATGTAATAAGGTAAACG
Source organism: Legionellaceae bacterium (assembly GCA_023266075.1). GTDB lineage: Bacteria > Pseudomonadota > Gammaproteobacteria > Legionellales > Legionellaceae > JAGVJT01. The sequence continues at coordinate 1,549 of JAHFRX010000201.1, forward strand.
ACCCGCACACCCAATGCCCGAAATAAACACATGCTTTTCAGGTGCTAAACCAAGATCGGGTAAAACACGTTGTAATGCAGCCAAGATTGCATAATCACCACATCCAGGACACCATCTTACTTCATTTGCATGCGTGAAATCTTCACGCGTGTATGTTGATTTTTTCATGGTTTACCTTTGATTTAAGTACCTCTAAAACAACACTCACTGTCAGCGGCAACCCATTACACTGACCCATTTTTTGTGCATTCACGAGATATTCTGCACGCAGCAACTGACATAATTGACCTGAATTAAGCTCGGCAACAAAAATATGCTTAAATCGTTGCAACACCTCTCCTAGCATGTCTGGTAAAGGATTTAAGTGTCGCAATTGTAATAGCGCCACAGATAAGCCTCGACGACGTGATTCAACTGAGGCGCCTAATAAAGCGCCATATGTACTCCCCCATCCGACCAAGAGAATTTCCGCATTCAAGTCGCCCTCAATGACTAGGGGTGCGTACTCTTTTGAAACGTTCGCAATTTTTTGCGCGCGTAATTCTACCATTTCTTGGTGGTTATGCGCATCATAGCTAATTTTACCTTCTTCACCCTGCTTTTCTAGTCCGCCTAAATGATGCATCAATCCAGGCGTACCAGGAATATTCCAACTTCGACTTAGAATATCATCACGGGTATAAGGTTTTGAAAAACGATTGAGTTCAATGTGAGGTAAGGGAATCGTTTCTGGATTGGGGATTAACCAAGGCTCTGCCGCGTTCACTAAATACGCATCTAGCAACACAATCACCGGCGTCATATACTTTACTGCTACTGAAACCGCTTCGATTATCGTATTAAAACAATCCGTCGGTGATGACGCTGCAAAAACAGGCAGCGGTGCCTCACCATGCCGACCATACAGCGCTTGACGCAAGTCACTTTGACCTGTTTTAGTCGGCATTCCCGTTGACACACCCGCGCGCTGTACATCCAAAACAACAAGAGGAAGCTCAGTTGCTACAGCAAGTCCCAGGGCTTCACTTTTTAAATCTAATCCGGGACCCGACGTACAGGTGAGTGCTAATGCACCACCATAAGCAGCCCCTAAACAGGCACAAATAGCTGCAATTTCATCTTCTGCTTGAAACAACTGTACGCCAAACTCGGACAGTTTTGCACACTCTTGCAAGATAGCAGAGGCCGGAGTAATAGGATAGCCCGCGACTAAAAAAGGCATCTTCAACTGCGTCGCAAGTGTTGCGATAG
>JAHFRX010000059.1 GCA_023266075.1 Legionellaceae bacterium
AAGCCTGAGCACTCATGTGCGCGATCTCGTTGGCGGGTATTTGATAACAAATGAAATACTATTTCAACAAAAACTTAAGGCTAATTGGAAGACCGGGGGAGCGCACGTCTTGTGCTACTCAGGAGGTACATGTGGAGCGAACTTCCTTTTCGACCACACTTGGTTTACTGGATCGCCCTCATTTTCATCAGGGACGCATAGCCTATCCCTATCCAACGGCGCCTTAGTAGCTGGGGGGCTAGACGGCACGAACTGCTCGGGGGCTACATCAATTGTGCTGGCGTTGCCCACGGCTGGGGGCACGGGACAATTGTGCATGAATGCCACAATATCAGGCGGTGTCTGGACGTGCACATCAGGTGGAACTCTCACCCTTCAATAGTCACCAGAGCGCTAACGTAATCTATAAAAAAAGGAGCAATAATGAAAGAAATTCATGCCAATGACCATCCCTGCACGCACGAAAAGCCACAATGCGCCATACCTATATCTCTTCCTCACAAGAAATTGTACACGCCGCCTCGATGTTTTTGCCTTAACGATACTCTGCAAGCAAATGAGATCGCAGGCTCCAATGCGACGAATAAAGTTGAAAATTCAGGCGGCCTTTTAATAGGAAGTTAACCGTCTCGAAAATACTGGGGTCAAATCTGTTTTTATATACCATATTATACCTTGCTTACTCCATAAAAGGAGGTAGGCGCTAGTCTCCCAAGATCTTGTGAAATCTTTCAATTGACCACAGTTTTAATCACACCCTAACGCGATGATCAACTTTTTAGAGAATCATTCCTAACGCAGGTGGTATGAGTATGTTAAAAAACTTAAAAATGTGATAGAATGTGCCCTCTTGAACCCTATTGAGGGAGGATAAAGATGCAAAATATCATTCGTTTTTTCATTGCAGTGTGTCTTTGCGTGAATATCGCTTCCGGTGCTGATCTCAAAAAAATAGAGCGCGAAATTAGTGATACGGTGATCACTACCAAAATTACCACTAAATTCACGAAAGACAAGCATATTAATCCATTGAAAATTTTTGTCTCAACAAAAAATGGTGTTGTTACTTTACGCGGTCACGTCAAAGATAAAGACGCTTTTATCTCCGCTTTGCGTATTACGAAAGGGATTAAAGGTGTTCAAAATGTAGATGCTGATGAGCTTGAAATCAAGCAAGTCAACACCGCTTTTACGGATGCTTATATCACCGCAAAAATTGAGGCCGCCGTGCTCAAAGCAAAGGTATTAGATGATGAAAGTATCCCATTAGTAGGCATTAATGCAACGACAAGCAATGGTATCGTCACGCTTTCAGGGAAGCTAAAGAGCAGCAGCTCGATTCCTTTTTTATTAAAGCGCGCCCTGGCCGTCAAAGGTGTGAAGCAAGTGATTTCAAAGTTAGAGATTTCAAATCAACCTTGACAATCACCACACAACCCATAAATCGTTAACGCATGATCCGTCATTTTAAAGCCTGTTTTTTCAGCAATTTTAGTTTGGCGCTCTTCTATAATATTATCTACAAACTCAATAATTTTTCTACATTTAACACAAACGAGATGATCATGATGTGCGCCATGACACAGCTCAAACACAGAATGTCCTTCCTCGAAATAATGTCGCTTCACCAAACCCGCTTCTTCAAATTGCGTCAGTACGCGGTACACTGTAGCTAATCCTACTTCTTCACCTAAATCAGACAACGCTTTATATACATCTTCAGCACTTAAATGATGCGAGGCAGATTGCTCAAAAATTTGCAACACACGCAATCGAGGTAACGTTATCTTAAGTCCTGCTCCTTTTAACTGATAGCTTTCTTCCACATTGAGTCCTTGAATAGAGAGTGATAGTATATCGATATTTTTTAATCGAGGTCAAACCATGCGTCAAGCATTTTTTTTTCTAAGTACACTCAGTGTTCTCTTACTCGCAAACTGCGCAAACTATGATTTTTCGAATCGCATTGTTCAACAAGGTAATATCCTTTCGCCTAAAGTCGTCGATCGCCTTAGTGTAGGTATGACCAAAGAAGATGTGGCTATCCTTTTAGGTACAAGCTTACTCAGCTCGACTTTTAACAATGATCGTTGGGATTACGCGTACACCAAACGTAAAGGCGCAACCACCAACGCTGTTCGTCATCTGAGTCTTTATTTTACTAACAATAGGTTGGTTCGCATGGAATGATGCGAACGCAGCGCGCTGAAACACCCGCCATCTGTTATTGATTAGGTAGGACTGTATCGAACATCCACCTCGTCTTCCAACATCAAAAATACCGGACTCATCCGTGTCTCCATCACACCCAACTTCGCATATAGCCCAAATCGAACCCGAGAGTTTGCATCACGAGCGTCCGGCAACATTTTATAACAATAACGATAACTACCATCGTGCTGCGTTAATTTGAATGTCCTGGGTCTGTCATCACTATATTTTCCATCATTGACCACGTTTAATAAAGCGCTAAGCCAATGCGAATTGGGCTCATCATGTATAGGTCCTGTTATATCACCGATATAACAACTAAATATCTTCGTTAAAGAAAGGTCCGAGCAAACACTTAACTCCTTAAACACCTTCTCCCCTTGAAAACGAATTAAAAAATAAATATTGCAATAAGAGTTTATGCTATCATCGCCGATGTTTACGCTTATTCTACTTCCTTCAACTACTTCTATAGGTGCTTTCATTTTTACATCCACAGCTAAAAAACAGACAATTTTAACATGTAATTCACATATTGTAATTATTTTTATTCACTATTTCTGATAAAACGCCTCTAAAGCACGATGAAATTGTAATGCGCGTGGCCATAAACCTTGCTTTCGATAACGAAGCACTTGCAGACGAACATTCGCTTTAAACGTCTCTGTATCTGTCTCAACACCATTTAAATTATCAATGCTAAATTGGAAAGGATAGACTGCTGCATCAGATAATATCCATTCTAATGCTTGAGGTTTCACTTCGACCTCCTGAAATGCCAGCTGCGACCCTTCATCACGCCCATCGGGCACATACCAATATCCATAATCCATCAACTGGCGTCGTGATGCCCCTGCAATTAACCAATGTGCACACTCATGCAATGCACTACTAAAGAACCCATGTGCAAAAATTACGGCATGATACGTTGTCGTATCACTCATCGGTAAATATAATGGCTCACTCTCACCTTTGATCAAACGCGTCTGGTAAGTTTTCGTAAAACACGCATTAAAAATACGGATAAGATCGTCGCAATCGTGCATAATTATCGTAACGGCTGTGTTGTCAGTGCTTTTTTCCGACGTCTTTCTTTTGGATTACATGTCAATGGACGATAAATCTCAACGCGGTCACTCGTTGACAGCAATGTATTCAAATCAACTTGCTTTGAAAAAATACCTACCGCAAAACACTTCGCTTCGGGATATTCACTATATAGTGTCGTTTGATTCAACGCGTCTTCAACTGTCATACCAGGATGAAACAACACGGTTTGCTGAAACATAGGCGCACCACACTGAGGTGAAAAGATAACTTCAACACGATTGGTCATATAATATTTTTGCTCGCTCACAAAATGCATCAACCATTTTATTCGATACTTGCTCGAAAACAGGACCCAAGATCATAGAAAACATACGTCCTGCAAACTCAAACTCTAGATCAAATGAAATAATCGACCCCTCGTCCGTTTGATCAAAACGCCAAAAGCCATCTAAATGGTTAAAAGGGCCGTCGATCAAGCGGATCTCAATCATTTTATTGGGCTGAAGACGATTGCGCGTAGTGAAAGATTTATTTACACCGGCGGCCGTAATCACCAACGTTGCTTGCACCTCATCTTCATCACGATGATGAACAATACTACTTGAAAAATAAGGTAAGAACTCAGCGTATCGCTCAATATCATTCACAAGATTATACATTTGTTCACACGAAAAAGAGACTTCGCGTGATTTTTTAATCGTTGTCATGAGCGCTCCCTATTTATTGTATCTTCTTTGATATGAACATGCGCTGAAACCCAATGTGATAATGCTACTATTTCCTCAAAACATACCGTGTGTTGCATCGGATACTGATAATCGGAAACACGTTCAAATCCCTGTGCTTTAAGCCATATGACAGCTTTGTTTGTCCATGCAGGCAATACCACCTCATCATGAAGACCTACGGCAACAAAAATAGGTGTGCTACGCTGTTGATGAATATCAATCCGTTGCGCAATCGGTAAATATGCAGATAAAGAAACAATGCCCGCAAGAGGATGTGGCGTATTCAAGCCCGCGACTAAAGCCATAGCACCACCCTGTGAAAAACCAGCTAACACAATTTGTTCGGGTTTAAAACCCGCTGCGATTTGTGTATCAATCACACAATGAATGGATTGCATAGAATCTCGAATACCTGCTTCATCTTCTCGATCTGTTTCACTAAACCCCGTAATATCGTACCAAGCGCGCATCGACATGGATTGATTACACGTCACGGCTCGGACAGGAGCTTCGAGTGCAATATGCTTTGCGGGTAGTGATAACGGAATCTCTTTTGCGAGTGCTAGCATATTTTGTGCATCAGCACCCAACCCATGCATCCAAATAAAACAAAGCTTTGGTTGAGGGGTTGCATTCAAGACATATTGATTAAGCAAACACTTGGCTCCATAACGTTCTAACAATCTAATATTATTCAGTTTCTTGCGATGAATAGCAACTAGACTTTATAGAATTGATAAAAATTTAGCATCCACAACTGGACTTTATCACGCTATTTAGGTTTTCATGCTATCATCAATTATTATGATAAACTAAGCTGCTATCCATGCATCCTGCATTATTACTCATCATTCTTTTAAATACACTTTGGCTAAATGGCTGTGGTCAAAAAGGGCCTTTATCACTTCCTAATTCAACCCCAGAGAAACACAATGGCTCTACATTTCACTAAAATGCATGGTTTAGGTAATGATTTTATGGTCATTGACGGTGTCAATCAAACCGTAACACTGACACCGGCTGACATTCGAATGTTGAGTCAACGAGAAATTGGTGTTGGATTTGATCAATGCTTAATTATAGAGCCCTCTCATACGCCAAATATCGACTTTTTTTATCGTATCTATAATGCGAATGGAGAAAGTGTCGGTCAATGTGGCAACGGCGCACGTTGCATCGCGCGCTTCATTGAGCACTATCAACTGTCCTCTAAACAACAACTGAACGTTGCGACCACGACAACAACGCTCACACTACATCTTAATATGGATAAAACTGTGACCGTAGATATGGGAAAACCCAATCTCATGCCTGAGCTCATCCCGCTCGCCGTCGAAAAAATTGCAGACGCATATGCGTTGATGATTCGTGGTACGCCTCTTTTGATTCATGCACTCAGTATTGGTAATCCACACGCGATTGTTTTAGTTGATGATCTAGATAACACACCGGTCGCTGAGTTTGGAAGAGAGATTTGTGAGCACGCACTTTTTCCGGAACAAGCCAATGTCAGTTTTCTCAACATACACACACCACATCACATTGCGCTGCGCGTATTTGAGCGAGGATGCGGTGAAACACGTGCATGTGGTAGTGCCGCAGTGGCGGCAGTGGCCGCAGGACAGCTTTTTCATCATCTCGACAACACGGTTTACGTTGACTTGCCTGGAGGCTCACTCACCGTTGAATGGCCAGATAGAAGCGGCTCTATTTTTCTTACAGGACCTGCGACTTTTAGCTATGAGGGACAGTTAATTTCCAACGACGATGTAACCACATCCACTGCTCAGGATGTTCCAAAATAATTGCTTCAAGTGCGCGATTATACGCACAGGTGTTATGATAAAGTGATTCTTGTGTCGTAGGGTACTCTTGCCAAAAAATAGGCGCTTTAAACTCCAATACATGTTTTCCATTAGGCAACCGGTAAGCTGCCGCGGGAACCACTGGTACGCCTGTATAACGCGCACACGTTGCAAGACTACGATACGTTCCAGCTTTTTTGCCAAAAAATTCAGCAGCAATCCCATCACGATTCACAACAGAAGCATGTTGATCTAAAACAAAAACAACCGCGTCATTTTGAGCTAAAGCATCTGTCACATGCTGGAGTGCATTTTTCTTTTGAATGACATTTAATCCGGCTTGATAGTACCGTTTAAATAAGAATTGTTCTATTTTTTTACTACCTAGTGTGCGACGAATAAAATGAAATCGACCTTTGAATTGTGCGAAATTTAAAATACCACCAATCGGTGCCACTTCCCAGCTGCCAAAATGTCCTGTCAAAATCAACACACCATGACCTTGTGCTGCAATGTCCAACAAATACGGATGTCCTTTCACTTCAACAGCGTCTTTTAAACGAGTCTCACTCATGAATCGTAACAATAGTGTTTCTTTAATAGCGCGTAATAAATGCGAATAAAACGCCATTGCAAGATGGTTTTTCTCACGCGGCGTCAACTGATGACCGTAAACCTGATGGATATTACGCATGATCACAGATTTACGATAAGGTAGCCAATTAAACATGAGTCGCCCCATCGGTGTGACAGGCAATGAAAGGATTTCTGAAGCGGCCATCAATCAATCACACGAAGACAATAACAACGATGCATTCATACTGGCAAAGCCACGATTAATTAACAATACATGCTGCCCTTTTGACATTGTTCGGGTTTCAGACGTAACATTTAAAGCGTCGCATGTTGGCGCTTTTTGATGTAAAGTAGCAATACCTGGAATTTGTCGATGTCGTAAACAATCTAAAGTAAGCACCGTATCTATTAATGCAGATGAGCATAGCGTATGCCCCATCGACCACTTAAATGCCGTCACGGGAACATCGTGCAGCACAGCCTGAATCGCTCGCGCTTCACTATCATCTGAAATAGGGTTTGCATTACCATGCGCGACGACCATACTGACATCACTCGGTGAAACAGTACTGAGCGTACGTGCCAACACGGCTTCAAGTGGCTTACCTGTAGGGTCTAGTGTAAATAAATGCCCACCTTCCGTTGCAGAAAAGCCACCAGTCACTTCAGCATACGGTGTTTTTTCGCGCGCACGCATACTGTCTTCGCTCTCAAGAACGATAGCTGCAGCACCTTCACCCATAATCGTGCCATTGTGCGTCGCATCGAAAGGCTTCACCGCTTCATCACTTAAAATACCTAGTCGACCGTAATAAAAAAGCGCTTGCGGCTCAATACCAATGTCATACGCGACAACCACCACACGTGACGCAAGGCCACATTGAATCGCATAATAAGCTTCCAAAATCGCCTGCATACTACTACATACATGGTTCACAATATTATGATTTTCACCTTTAAACCCATACAACATACTGGTATAAGCCAAAACATTATTGGGTAAAATGCGCAGTAACCACATGGGATGCACTTCACTAAACAATTCTTCGGCAAAAGCGCGCATGTCTCCTTTAGACTTCGCGATAAGCGGGAGAAAATCATATTGTTGAAAATACTTATTGCCAGGAGATGCCACATAAACGCCTGTATCTTCATTAAATGAAGCAACATCCGATAGGCTATTGCGATCATCGACTATCCCGCTGTCTTCGATCGCTTGCATTGCCGCATTAAGTCCTAGCACATCTTGCTTTGATAAAACTTTGAGTAATTTCCTATCAGGCAACAATTTTACCGGTTGATAATCAGCAATTTCGCCCCCTAATCGATACGCCCAATTTTTTAAATCAGCATGCTTCATCTCCGAAAGCGCACTCTTTCCTGCAATCAGAGCCTCCCACATTGCTGACGCCGTCATCCCTGTTGCAGACAGCGCACCACGCCCTGTAATAAAGACACGATTTTTTCCTGTCATGTTTTATCTCCAAACTCAGGGTGTTTAAATACAAGACAACTATTCGATCCACCGAAACCAAACGAATTAGACATGACAACACCCAAGGCTTTTTCTCGCACATGATCAACGACATAATCTAAATCACATGCAGGATCAGGTGTCGTTAAATTTTTTGTCATTGGAATATACGCGTGGTGGATGGAAAGTACAGAAAACGCCGCTTCAAGCGCACCTGCGGCTGCAATCAAATGCCCGGTTTGGCTTTTTGTTGAGCTTATCGGTATTTTATACGCATGTTCGCCAAATGCCGCTTTAATCGCGTTGGTCTCACTTAAATCATTCATTTGTGTTGAGGTACCATGCGCATTCACATAATCCACATCTGTCGGCAATATCGCACTATCTTTAAGTGCTTTTTTGATTGATTGCATTGCACCATCACCATCGGGTGGTGAATCCGTAATACGATAAGCACTGAGTGAGTTGCCTTGACCTGCAAACTCAGCATAAATACGAGCCCCTCTCGCAACCGCTTTTTCCCATGTTTCTAAAATTAAAAACGCGGCACCCTCACCTAACACAAAACCATTTCGCGTGCTATCAAACGGGCGACTAGCACTTCCTGGCGTGTCATTATATGTTGATAACGCACCTAAAAGACAAAAACTCGACAATCCTAATGGACTAATCATCGAATCAAAGCCACCCGCCAAAACATAATCAGCATCTCCTCGACGGATTACATCTAGAGCAAGCCCAAGCGCTTGTCCGCCAGAAGCACATGCTGTATGTACAGAATTGGCATATCCACGAATACCAAAAACTTGTGACAATAATGACAGACCACTATTTGCTGCCGTTTTAACAAAATCAACAGATTGATAAAATTCCTGATGGTTTGTCTCCAATTGTTGCCAATCAACTTGACCACCTACAGCACAAGTAGACTGAAAACGCTGCAATAAATCATACTCTGCCGTCATCATCCCGCTGCCCACCACAACGCCCCAACGCTCGGCTGTTGAAGACAACGGTCGAAT
>JAHFRX010000202.1 GCA_023266075.1 Legionellaceae bacterium
ACCACATGCCAATTTAAAGGCCGTGATGTCTTCGCCCACACGCCCGATCCTTCATGCCAACGTTCAACAGTACGCCGTGTCACGACACGTGCTAATTCAAGACCATTTAAACTAGGAGCCGCTTTCGCTAAAACCAAGGCTTCCTCGACAGAATGATGCGTAGAAATACATGCATTTTGTGCACCATGACGACGAATATGCAGCGTTAATGCGCGCGTATCCAAACCTGCGATGGCCACCACATCATGCTTTTTTAACCAATCACGACACCCACGCTCACTGCGATAATGTGTCGTATTTGTGCTGACTTCACGCGCAACAAGTCCTGCAGCCCATACACGTGTCGATTCATCATCTTCTAAATTACACCCCGTATTACCAACATGTACTGCCGTCAATAAAACAATTTGTTGTGTATAAGAAGGATCGGTCAGTATTTCTTGATAACCGGTCATAGCTGTATTAAAAACGAATTCGCCCACCGTATATCCTTTTGCACCAACCGCTTTTCCCTTAAACACCGTACCATCAGCCAGTACGAGTAACGCAGGCGAATTCGTCCTCATTAAAATTTCATATCCTCAAAAAATTGTTTTACACCTGCAAACCAAGAGTTTGATTTTGGCGAATGTGTTTCATGACTACTATCCATCAATTCCTGAAGTTTTGCTAACAATTCTTTTTGCTCTTTTGATAATGCAACCGGTGTTTCCACGAACACATGACAAATCAAATCTCCCGGCGTATGACTTCGAATCGACTTGATACCCTTGCTACGTACACGAAATGGTTTACCCGTTTGTGTTTCCGCTGGAATTTTAAGCGTTACACGACCATCCAACGTGGGTACTTCAATGGAACCACCCAAAGCTGCTGTTGCAAAACTAATCGGCACTTCACAGTGTAAATCACCACCTTCGCGCTTAAAAATAGCATGCGATTTCAAATCGATTTGTACGTACAAATCACCAGCAGGACCACCATGTGCGCCAACCTCTCCTTCGCCACTTAAACGAACCCTGTCTCCATCATCAACACCGACAGGAATTTTAACAGTCAGCGTTTTTGACTCTTTGATTCGACCATGACCATGACAATCACCACAATGCTCAAGAATACGTTTTCCTTCACCACGACAATCTGGACACGTTTGCTGAATCGAAAAGAATCCTTGCTGCATGCGTACTTGCCCGACACCTTGACAAGTTTCGCACGTTTTAGGTGTGGTCCCTTTTTTAGCACCAGAACCATTACACGTCTTACAACTCACATGGCGCGGTACGTTAATTTCAATTTGTTTTCCTATCGCTACTTCTTCTAATGTCAGCCCTACCGTCAATTGTAGATCAGCACCTCTTTCCGCACGCGCTCGCCGCCCACCCGGATGTCCACCCGTAAAAATATTCTCAAAAATATCTTCGAAAACATCACCGAATCCACTGAAACCACCGAACCCGCCAAATCCACCAGCGCCACCAGCGCCACCAGCACCACTTACACCTGCGTGCCCAAATTGATCATAAGCAGCACGTTTCTCAGCATCTGACAACACAGCATAGGCTTTCTGAATTTGCTTAAACATTTCTTCTGATTCTTCATCACCTGCGTTTCTATCAGGATGGTATTTCATCGCTAGTTTTCGAAATGCTTTTTTAATCTCAGCGTCACTTGCCGTTTTGCTCACACCGAGCAATTCATAATAATCACGTTGTTGCATTAAATGCTCACAGTAAATCAAAAAAATAATGCGTGGAGCGCATCATACACGCTCCACGCACAAAATAACCCTTACTTCTTATCGTCGTCTTTGACTTCTTCAAACTCTGCATCAACCACACCGTCTTCTTTAGCTGCCGCAGGTGCTTCTTCAGCTTGATGTGCTTGCTCACTTGCAGATTTCTTGGCATAAACACGCTCTGCCATTTTTCCAGAAACTTCTGTGAGTGCGTTCAGTTTTGTCTCAATATCTGCTTTTTCATTGACTTTCAACGCTTCTTTTAACGCATTAATAGCGGATTCAATATTCGCTCTCTCGTCATCTGTCAGTTCTTTCTCAAGATCTTTCAGTGATTTTTCTGTGCTATGAATCATGTTATCCGCTTGGTTACGCAATTCAGCAAGCTCTTTAAACTTTTTATCATCTTCTGCATGTGTTTTTGCATCATTCACCATTTCATTAATTTCCGCCTCACTTAAACCACTAGAAGCTTTGATAATAATTGATTGTGCTTTACCTGACGCTTTATCTTTCGCGGAAACATTCAAAATACCATTTGCATCAATATCAAAAGTCACTTCAATCTGCGGCACACCACGTGGTGCAGATGGAATATCTGATAAGTCGAAACGACCCAATGATTTATTTGCAGACGCTTGCTCACGCTCACCTTGTAATACGTGTACAGTCACTGCCGTTTGGTTATTTTCTGCAGTTGAAAATACTTGATGTGCTTTTGTTGGAATCGTTGTATTTTTTTCAATTAATTTCGTCATCACACCACCTAACGTCTCGATGCCGAGAGAGAGTGGTGTCACATCAAGGAGAAGAATATCTTTCACATCACCCGATAATACCGCCGCTTGAATAGCAGCACCCACTGCAACAGCTTCATCTGGGTTCACATCACGTCGTGGCTCTTTGCCAAAAAAATCTTCAACTACTTTTTGAACCATCGGCATACGTGTTTGACCACCGACTAAGATAACTTCGTCAATTTGATTGATTGTCAATTTCGCATCTTTCAATGCCGTT
>JAHFRX010000001.1:0-787 GCA_023266075.1 Legionellaceae bacterium
AATCAGAAGAAAGTATTCCGCGTGTATTGATGTATTACAAACCCGAAGGGCAAATTTGCACGGCAGAAGATCCTGAAGGGCGAGAAACTGTTTTTAGTTCATTACCACGCTTACGTCAAGGCCGTTGGGTGATGATTGGGCGTTTAGATGTGAGTACGATGGGTTTATTATTGTTTACCACGCATGGTGAATTAGCGCATCGTTTAATGCATCCTAGTTATGAAATTGAGCGTGAATATGCGGTGCGCGTGCGTGGTGAAGTGACAACGGAGATTCTTACGCGCATGAAAGAAGGCGTGATGTTAGAAGATGGTATGGCAAAATTTGAGGACATCAAGCACGTCGGGGGTGAGGGAACCAATCAATGGTATCACACCACCTTAAGAGAAGGGCGTAATCGCGAAGTGCGGCGCTTATGGGAGTCGCAACAGGTGGACGTAACCCGTTTGATTCGTGTGCGTTACGGTAATGTGACGCTTCCGCGAGAGTTATCACGTGGTCGTTGGGAGCATATGACGACTGAACAAATCTATCGCTTAGGGAGCTTGGTGCAGTTGAATTTTAGAGAGGTAAGATAATAAAAAATTAGCGGGTTATTTATGAGATGACACAACAGGGTTTGGGTGTTTTTGCAACGACCAACGCTTCTTCAGCTGTATCATTTTCATCGGTGTCATTTTTTCTGTACTTGGTGCTGGGGTTATTAATGAGGGATGAGATGCTGTCAGTGTTGATGATAAGTGCTGTTGCTCTTCTTTCGCTGCTCTTTTCAGTTATGGATATTTCT
>JAHFRX010000001.1:797-2749 GCA_023266075.1 Legionellaceae bacterium
TGTTACATAGTCTTGAATGGCCTGTTTGGTGGGGGCGCAGTAGTTATCCAGACGTAGTGGCGCTTCTCGAACTTTTTTCCCCTCAATAATTTCATCAAAAACTGGTCGGTTTGGTCTAAGTTTTTCATGGTTTTTTTCTCTAATTTGTTTTTCGAAAAGTCCAGGGTCGGCGCTAATGCTTACTAGGTGTGCATTCGGAAATTTAGTGAGAATTTCGAAATAAAGGGTTACGCCGTTTTCATCGATTACGTTACTGTTTAGATCATTATCGAGAAAGACGAATAAATAATCTTTCTCTTCTAGGGGTAAGTGAGTAATGCCCTCGTGTGCCGTACTGTAGGCTTCATAACTATAGATACGTTCCGTAGTGATGCGCTTTGCTAATGCATCAACACAACCTTTATTGATAGTTTTTTTATCTTCGACAACGATAGCGTAAATTCTGTCTAACAAGGCAAGCTCTTGATTATAAAAAAGGTACAGTTTAATTAAGGCTAAGATAATAGCAAGCAAAAAAATTTATTTTATTAAGTGAATTATTGCTTTTCGGAACGGCGTTAGAATGATCTTTTTTTCTAAAATTTGATACTCTTCGCTTTGAAGTAATGTTGCCCAAGTCAATGCAAGGTGGCAGCGAATGATAATGCAGCGTATAGCCTTGTGTGCCTCTTTGGGTAGGAGTAATAAACCCTCTTCAAATGTATTTTTTGCTTTCTTTGTTTGCAGCGTAATCAATTCTTGTATCTTTGGATTTGTTTTTAAACTAAATAGTTCCGCTTTTTTCATGGATAACGATGAAAGTTCTTCGTCCGAGAAAAAGCCATACATTTTTTTTGAGAAATCATGAAGATTTTTTAGATTATCGATTAAGCCCAGACAGTAGGCGAAATGATAGATCGCTTGTGAATGCGCATTCACATCGGGTAATAGAATTTTTGCAATCATTTTTTCACGAATGCCATAGGTATACGTATAGTAATCTCTGAGTGATTGCTCGGTAGTAAATTGGCAAGACTGTAATGTATTTTCTGTGGTTGAAATAATTTGTAGCCAGGAATTAAAATTTAATTGATGGGTGTTCATGGTGTTATACAACATTTCGCTGAGTGGATGCGTGCCGTTATGCTGTTGAGTTTCTATAATTTCTTTTTTCCACCATTGCAGTTTGATATGTGCAATAGAATCATTGCTGACTGTAATGGGTATGCGCGTGATGTGATCAAACACGGAAAATATATTGTCGATCGCATTGGCGGTCGTGAGGGGAAGTTTTTTTAGGCTGTAATAGTAATCTGAGCCGGGTGGGCTAAGAAAATTCTTCTCCCGCTGGCGCGAAGGGCGAGTCATAAGTTTTTTTAGAGACTTCATATTTTATATCCACCCTCATCCGCCCTGCGGTCACCTTCTCCCGCCGACGGGAGAAGGGCTTTAGGAAGTTAGTTTTTCTTGCTTAACGTTTTTAATTCGTAAAGAACATCCAGCGCTTGTTTTGGTGTCAGTGCATCAGGATTGATTTCATCTAAATAGTCCATAGCTGGGTAGCGCGCCAAGGTACTGAATAAATCTTGTTGCACAGGATGATGTTGAGGCACTTGTGTTTTTTCAAGTTCTCGTAATTTTTCTTTCGCCTTCAAGATAACATGGCGAGGAACGCCGGCAAGCTGCGCAACATGTAAACCATAACTTTTACTGGCAGGACCTTCAGTAACGGTGTGCATAAAAATAATTTTTTCGTGATGTTCTTGTGCTTCCACGTGCACATTGTGAATGCCTTCTTTTTGATTAGCCAATGCGGTAATTTCAAAATAATGCGTCGCAAATAAGCTCAGCGCCTTAACATCATGCGCCAAGAAATGTGCGCAAGCCCAAGCGAGAGATAGTCCATCAAACGTACTCGTGCCACGACCAATTTCATCCATCAACACTAAACTGTGTTGCGTGGCGTTATTGAG
>JAHFRX010000203.1 GCA_023266075.1 Legionellaceae bacterium
TGCGCTCACCCAATCTGGTAGTTTATTCGTGAGTTTTACACCAAATATTTTGGGCATTTTAATATATAACGGTTGACCTGAGACGGCTGTGGCAACATCCAACCCTCCCGCTCCAATCGCAAACATACCTAATGATCCTGCCGCACAGGTATGGCTATCCGATCCGGCGAGTGTTTTTCCAGGGATACCGAAATTCTGCATATGAACCACATGACTGATACCATTGCCAGCTCGACTATAGTAAAAGCCAAAGCGTTTGGCCGCACTTTCGAGAAACAAATGATCATCCGGATTTTTATTGTCTTCCTGGATAAGATTATGGTCAACATATTGGACTGAAACTTCCGCTTTCGTGCGTCGTAGTTTCATGGCCTCTAGTTCAAGCATCACCAATGTACCTGTGGCATCTTGACAGAGGGTCTGATCGATTTTTAGTGCAATTTCATCCCCGGGGATCATTTTTCCAGACACGAGGTGAGCTTGGATAATTTTTTTTGCAACATTCATGGCTTTTTACTCCTACAAATGTTTTTCAACAGATGACTGAATACATTGCCTTATGAGCGGAGTTACCGTGTCAAGAGGTCAAGGTCTCCAATCCGAAGCAGGCCCAAATTGCGCTAACGCTGTTGAAATAGTATCTGTTAAAAAAACAACACGAGATGTTTTATCACCAAGATCGGCATGTGGATCATCTTTTGCTTTTACCCTTCCAGCGTCAAACATCACTTGTCCTACGGTAATTTTATCAAAGCCTATGCGTTGCGCTTCTAAAAAATACTCTTCTGGAAATACAACACCCAAAGAGCATGCTAATTGCTGTTCGCCATCTTTGTTTTCAATAACAACGATAGCCTTGTCGACGTAATGCCCATCCTCATGAAAAATGCCATTTTCAATACCAATATACATATCAGCATCCGGCATCAACCTTCTTGCTTCACCGAGTCGATGACGTGCTCCTATTTCTGTTTCCGCTTCAATCGGCTGCTCTGGCACGCCAGAATTGGTTTTCACGCCAGTGACCGTATCATCCTTAAAAACTGCTTGTACTGCTTGAACTTTGAGGGCGCTTGTGGTGCCAACTATAATATGCATCTTTATCCTCGCATCATAGATTTTGGTGTCGAAATTTATCATATCATTAATGTTCTATTTACTCAATTTTGAACCGATATAAGGGTGTGATTAAAACTGCGATCTTGCACGCGCATTGTCATAAAGGCGCTATTCATTTCCTACATTGTTGATTAAAGGCTTGATAATGCACGATCGCATAAAATGGTATAGAATAAAACTAATTGATTGGCTTTATTCTTAAAGCGAGGATGCTATGCCACCAAATACAGATAGATTCACGCGTGTGAAAAAATTTATCGAGAGGTCTGTGGATGAGTTATATCCTACACGAAATGATACTCATAAACACTTCATATCGATACTGAATAAGATAGAGGAGAACGATGCTTTGTCGCTTGCATCTAAGACAAAAAAAGAAGCGCCAGAGACTGAGAAGCTTTTTAATGCAATGCTTGTACTGATGAGGAAGGATGCAAAAGCACAACACATAACGACAGAACGTACCACAGAAAATGTCATAAAGCATTGTCTATTGAATTTTGAAAGAGTTAAGAATTCAACTCGCTTGAAGATGCTCCGTCGCAATTTTTCAGAGACTGAAGCTGCAGATCCAGCACCTCAGAGTCTGGATGCAAAGAAAGAGAACCTGATTAATGATATAAGTGCTCATGCTAAAAAAGCAGGGGTTACCCCGCCGCCTGCCCCTACAGCAATTTCAGGGATCAGTGGTTGGTTGAGGCAACTTGCTTCACGCCTATGGAACCAGCTACCTGGCGTTCCGCTAAACATACGAGTTTCTGCGCAGGAAATTGATTCTGCTGCAAAGGGTAAGCACTTAGGTTCGAGCGAGAGAGTAGATCGTGCGCTTGAGCGCGTTAAGAGCGTCGTCGAACCTTTACATTTAAATTTGAAGTCGCGAAAAGATTCGCCGAAAGTGAACGAGGCGGATGATAACGCGCAATCACCGAGGGGACCAACTACTAAATAGGACATCCTCTTCCTCACGCGCTGGACGAGCTGCAAGGTATCCCTTCATGAACGCATGCTCAACCAATGCGTTAAGTCGATTTTCCGGATTCAATACCAGCTCTAGAATTGCATTCTTCACAACCTCATTTACATCAGGAATTTCTTTTGAAACTTCCTCAACCATAGCAAGAAACTCTGACGTGGTAATGATACTGTGGCGTAACCAGTTACGTAAAAATGCAGCTTTAATCCTTGCCGTTGCACGATCTTCCATTAATGGCTCAGCATTTAAATCATCAATAGCGGAACAACCTACGCCTTTAGTTATCCAAGGTGTCGCATATCCAATCAAGCCAAACGTTGCTTCCCGCAAACTATCTTTAACCTCCTGATCACTGACATAATTTGCTTGCGTAGGATCTGTAAAATTGCCCAACGGTGGCATATATAAATCCGCTTCATTCATCAAATAATCAGAATGCCGTAATTGTTGTTTAATTCGTGTTACAGATAAATACGTGTGATAGCACAATGCATGTAATACTGAAAATCTAGGATTCGGATTCCATGATACATCGTTACCATCACGCACTTGCATCTCTTTACTTTTCTTATGACCCGCTTGTTCATTAATTTTTGGCCACATCCCTGCACCAATTTGAGCAACGTCTGCCTGAAGAGCAATGAAAACATTGTT
>JAHFRX010000060.1 GCA_023266075.1 Legionellaceae bacterium
GCATATGCCGAGCGCCTTACTTAATTTTTATGACAAATGCATGGTCATTAGTTCCCAAACGCATGTTGAAGACCCACTCTATCAACGGGCTTGGCATCGTATGATTGTTGCCATCAAGAGTTCTTTCAATTTTTTAGATGGTGTCCAAGCCTTGGTGACAGGTGCTCGTATTGATAAAGAAGGGCGGCAACATGTGATTCAAACACCGCGTCTTCTTGAAGAAGCTGAGCATATAGTTAAGAAAGAATTAAATCAAATCAAGGAAAAAATTGAAAATTCTGATACAAGCCATTCGCCAAAGAGTGGATCATAGCGTGAACTGTTACAACTTTGTCAATTTAAAAGTGTTATTTGGTGGAGGATTTTCCCACAAACTTAAGAGATGTCCACCACCACCTGAGCCTGTAGGTTTAACCGCGAGTGCACCCGCTTTTTTCAATTGTTGAATATGTGTTTTTAACTCTGGTGTAATGAGCCCCCATTGCTCAAAACAATGATGCGCGAGTTGAATCGCCGTTGTCAGCGTTGTTATTGATTGTGTTAGCAACGCGTGATGAGCAAGATGTACACTTTCAATCATTTGTTGATCAATTTTTTGAGCGCGCATTTCATCTTTTTGCCATAATTGATTGACTTGCAGAATGCATGGCGCTGTGTGTCCCATTTCATTAGATGTAGAAAGATACCAATGAGGCTGCCAATCTGAATGAATTGATGTCGTATGGCCATTTTGAAAATAAACGCCATTGTCTGCTGCCGTACCTGCAATATCAAGACCACTACTTTGTCCATGAAACAAATGCTCTAATTGTTTTGCAAATTGGAAACAATCCATCGAGTCATCAAAGTAATCACTCAGCCAGCGAGTAACAGCAACACATAAAGCGGCCGATGCACCTAAACCAACACCAAGCGGTATGGCGTTGACAAGATGCAGTTGGCCTACGATCGTGTGGTTTTCTTTGTTGATGAGTGTCAGTCCTCGTGTGATGACTTTTCGAACGAGCTCATCCATATCAGGGTATACTAAGCCTGCTTGCGTGATATGCAATGCATCTGTGGTGCGTTGATAGGAGAGTGTTAATGCGTACATTTTGAGTGGAAAAACAATAGCCGGGTGTCCTCTTAGAACAGCATGTTCACCCGATAAAATCCATTTGCCATAGGTGGTTGTTTCAAAGTCAAAGGACATGGTAATGCTCACTTAAAAGTGCTTTTTGTGCTAGTTTGAGTGCGGTTTGATCGGGTCGGTAGAGTAAATGGATATTAGGGCCTGCGTCCATCGTAATCAGTGGACCATCTTGGTATGCGTTCCATTGTGCTTGAAGCATATCCAGCACAAATGTTGCTTCTTTTGTGATATAGCGAAAAGAAGGTGTTGCTGTGTGGAAGAGTTCATGCATGTCTTGAAATTCTTTCCAACATATCTGGTAAGCGTCGTGCCACTGTTGTTCGTATAGTGCTTTCAGTAAGGTTTGAAAGTGAATTTCGGCACGTGCTTTGCGCGTAGCGTATAAAGGGCTGGACTGAATCCTTTGATGTGCTTCACTCGATGAGACCTCTTTCTCTGCCGTATGAATCAAAATAACTTGATGCTCCAAATGCGTATAGGGCAAATCAATCGTGTGTGTGGTATCTTTTTCCCAGATGGCCCAAGGCTGGTAAAATGATCGACAAGACGATCCAGATCCCTGTCGACTCCATGCGGATTGTGTGTTGGTTGAGGGTAAGGTTGATTGTGTGAGTTCCGCAAGTGCAATAGCAGCACATTGAGTGAGTGCGCTAAAACTTGATGCAGAGCTTGCAAGGCCTGTGCCTTGTGGAAAATTATTTGCTGATCTTACGATAAATGTGCCTTGATAATTAAATTGCTGCTTAAGAAACGTTAGGTGTTTCAAAAAACGAGCCGTTGCCGCTGTGGATAAAGCCGGCGCTTTGAATTTTTCGATGTGTAATGGCTCCCATCTGTCGACAGGATCAGTCGATTTTTCTAGCGCTACTTTTGTAATAAGACTCGGTAAAGTGTAAGAAAGAGATGTGTTTATGGGGGAGTTAGTACGCGCATCTTCTTTGCCCATATATTTAATCAGTGCGATATTTGCGGGAGCGCTAGCACACCATCGCATGGTTGAGCTTCCCTTAACGACCTTTTTCATTATACCAAAGCAACTTATGTAGTTGTAGTTGAAAGCGTACAGGTAAATTATCTTTGAGCACCCACTCTGCAAGTGAAGTGGGGTCAAGTTGACCATAACTGGGTGAGAAAAGTAGTTGTGTTTTAGTCGACAATTGATGTGTATGAATCATTTCTTTAGCCCACTCGTAATCTTCTCGGCTGCAGAGTACAAATTTAATTTGATCCGTTGTTTTGAGTATGTCGATATTGGAGAGCTTATTTTTTTTCTCTTCTTTTGAGTCTGGTGTTTTCAAATCCATCACGATCATAACGCGTTTGTCGACTTCAGCACAATCGAGCGCACCGCTGGTCTCGAGAGAAACGTTATAACCTAAATCGCATAAATTTTTGAGTAGTATAAAAGCATTGGGCTGTGCAAGTGGTTCACCACCCGTGAGGCAAATATAAGTCGGATGATATTGTTGTACTTCTTCAAGAATAGCGGTAATACTCATTTTTTTGCCACCCGTAAAGGCGTAAGCGGTATCACAGTACTGACATCGTAAAGGACATCCTGTTAATCTAATAAAGACTGTGGCTAAACCGACGGTAGTGGATTCGCCTTGTAAAGAAAAGAAAATCTCGGTGACGCGTAAAATATTGGAATCAAAACTCATGGATGCCCCAAAGAGTCCAATTTCGCCACTGCAAGTTGTGCGGCATGCGTGTCAGGGTATTGTTGAATGACACGTTGCAATTTTTGTTTTGCTTCATTGATTTCGCCTGAGGCCGCCAGTGCATAGCCAATTTTTAAAAGACATGCGGAAGATTTGCTTGAAGATGGGAATTTTTGTAAGACCGTATCAAAATGTTGGATTGCTTCTGGATAGTTTTTTCGAACCATATAGAGTTCTCCCGCCCAATAGTGTGCGTTTGCAGTGTAACCGCCTTGCGGGTGTTGAGCAATAAATGCTTCCATTGCGGGTAGCGCTTCATCAAATTGCTTATCGTTGACGAGTGTATAAGCCGCCATATAGGTTGCTTTTTCATCTTTGACGTCAATTGTGCTTGAGGTAGCAGCGGCTGACAATGCCTCGTTTGCTGGTTTGTTGTTGACGCGCGCATCAAAATTGGTGGGCTCAGCTGGTTTTTTTTGCGATAAGGTCGTACTACCTCGAACTCTTGTGTCGAGATCTTTGTAAAATTCGACTTGTTGTTCTTGTAGGCGCTTTAATTCATGTGTTTGAACGTCGAGTTGTCCACGTAGTTCTTGAATATCTTGTTGAAGCCCTTGGATAGTATTGAGTAATGTGGCATTACGCTCTGTTTTCGCTAGCGTATTATTGTTGTATTCTTCATGTGCTAATGGTGTATCTAGGTTATCAGTATGGCTATCCATACCTGCTGCTTTGAAAGCAGCAGGCGCTTTATTTGCAGCCTGCTGTTCAAAGAGTTCAAAATTTTCACTGTCATCGACGACTGGTGCGTCAGCAAAGACGTTGCTTAAATAACCGAGTGCGAGCGACGTAGTGAGTAACGTCGCTAAAAAAATGCGACGAGAGAATATCATCTGGTTTCCTCATACGTGAGTTCTACGCGACGATTTTGTGCATGTGATTCTTCGTCATGGCCGAGATTAATCGGACGCTCTTTGCCGTAGCTTACAACGCGAACTTGGTGGTGCGCTATGCCAGACATGCGGATAATAGCCGCAACAGAATTCGCACGATGCTCACCTAAAGCGACGTTATACTCACGACTACCGCGTTCGTCAGTGTGCCCAGCTAATAGAATGCGAGCATTCGGATGTGATTTGAGGTAATTAGCTTGCGCGTGAATTGATGGAACATATTTTTCAGCAACAGTGCTATCGTCGTAAGAAAAACGATATACTTGGTTATGAGGAGCTTGTGTGGTGTACATTTCGCCTGCCTCTTGGCCAGCAAAGTGCGTCAACTGTCCTAAACCATTTGCTGCCATATCCCCTAAATTGTCTGCAGAGCCTGGTGTTTTTGAGCATGAAGCAATAAATAACACGCTTGCAGCGATGGCCCCTAATTTTAGAACTGATTTGACGCGCATTCTACTCTCCTTGAATTATTAAAATAAATATATAAATCTGAACTTGCGGATTCTACAAGTATTTTGCAAAATTTTCTAATTATTTTCACAACCACGTATCACAAACGCTTTGATACGTTGTGTTAAGATAGTACTCGCTTTATTTGCAGCGAGAACTCCGCCATAAGGTGAGTCTTGTGTGCACGGCACACGCACGGTGAATACTTGTGAAGAAAGTATTTGATTATGCGTCACATGTGTTAACACGGCTTTCACTGTCATGACATAACGACTGGGCTTCGTTAAGAAATTTTGCTCCATAGCGAGAATTTGTGTATCGAGCCGATAATTGACCTTATCAGCAAATGGGCTGGACGCCACTGCTTTGAAAGCACGACTGCTTTGGAAGGATTGGACAAGGAGTGGATAAAACATATTGGCGGGTGGCCCTACCCACGCATTTTCACTGAAAGCTGTGAGTTGGTAAGGTTTTTGAATATACATCATTTGCTCTGTCTGATAACCAACCATTGCCTCAGGTTGTGAGATGAGAAGCGAGTAGGGTAGACGTTTCGAACTGACTTCCTGGCTGTACCCCTCTAATTTGTATTGATGTGTTGTGCGTGTTTTAACGGGCATGCATGCTGTTAACACGAGCAACGATAAACAAAAAAGGTGGATAATTCGTAATTTCACAGTATTACTCTCCTGGTCCTGGTTTAAGAGGCTGGCTGCCTCGAACAATCACCGCTGGATTTTGACGCATTTCATGACTCACCATTTCAAGATTTGCTGCGATATTATTGAGTCGGCGTAATAAAGTGACGGCCTCTGGAATGGTTTGCTGTGAGATTTGATCAATGCTGTTCTTGCCTGCTTTCATAGTTTTGGTAAATTGACTACCAGCAACAGAAACGTCTGTTGCCATGGTATTGAAGCGTTTGGTACTGTATTCAATAGCATCGAGAAGTTTGGGGAAATCACGTAGTGTTTGATTGATGGCGGTGTCATTTTTATCAATGACTGCGGTGATGCTCTCCAGGTGTGCAATCGTTTTTTTAATGTTTTCTGTATTTTCTTTTGTGAAAACTTGGTTAAATTGCTCACTTAATCGATTGACGTTCTTTTCAAGCATGTAATAAAAAGATGGCTTATAAGGAATGACAGGATAAGGATCTTCTGGTGTTTTAGATAGCGGTTTGAGTGAAGCCGATGTTGCGGTTAGCCCTAAATAGGTTGTGCCGGTGATACCTTGAGAAATAAGCGTTGCTTTTGTATCGACCGTAATTGGCATGCCTTGCTCAATTTTTAAAAGGAGACGCACACGTTGTGGATTCGTCGGGCTCAGTTCAATATCACTGATGTAACCTACACGAACACCATTATATTTTACAGCGGACTCGTCGCTTAAACCTGATACAGGCTCATCCATATAGACAATATAATTGTTATATTCTTTTCTATCGAACCCCACTGACAGCCATAAACCTGCAGAAAGTAGGCAAGTTGAAAGAATCAAGACGGCGAGTCCAACAAAAGTGTAGTTGCTTTTTGATTCCAATGGCAAAGCTCCTTATCAACTGTAGGATGTGGTCGCGTTCCTTATCATACCGCTTCTGTGACTTGACTGAAATACTCTACAATCAAAGGATGTGTATTTTGCATGAGTTGTGCAATAGGCTCAACACTTAAAATGCGTCCATCTCCTACGAAAGCAACACGATTTGTGGTGCGTTTTAAAGATTGAATATCATGGCTGACCATGACAACCGTTAAATTTAGTGCATCACGTAAAAAAACAATAAGTTCATCAAATTTTTTAGCACTCAATGGATCAAGGCCTGATGTTGGTTCATCCAAAAAGAGAAGCTCGGGATCCATCGCGATAGCGCGTGCGGCGGCGGCACGACGCTGCATTCCTCCGCTTAATTCAGCAGGTAATTTGTTAGCAGCACTGACCGGGAGACCGACAAGGCTTAGTTTTAATAAAGCTAATTCTTCACGAAATTGAGACGAGAGTTGTGTGAGCTCGTGCATCGGGAATTGTATATTTTCAAGGACCGTCAATGCAGAAAAAAGCGCACTTTGCTGAAATAAGACCCCCCAGCGGCGTTGAAGTTTACGCATTGTCGGCTCATCAAGCTCATCAATATTTTGCCCAAAGACACGTATTGTACCGGCGGTTGGCCTGAGTAGCATGAGGATACTGCGTAAAATCGTGGTTTTACCGCTGCCACTACCACCGATAATAGCGAGTATTTCGCCTTTTTTCACCTCAAGATTGACGTCGGTATGAACCCATTGTCCGCCTAAGTTATTTTTTAAACCTGTAATTTCAATGATGGTGTCTGACATTAGAGATCCAACCAACTATAGATGATGGAATAGATAGCATCAGCGACAATGATGAGAAAAAGTGCTTGTACCACGCTTTTGGTAGTTTGTTTTCCAACACTGTCGGCACTGGCTTCGACTAAAAATCCTTGGTGGCAACCGACGAGTGCGATTAAGAGTGCAAAAGCGGGTGCTTTATATAATCCAAGTAAAAGCTGCTTGAGACCAACAGTGCTTTGAATACGTGTTAAAAAGTCAGAGTAGCCGACATTCAGCATAAATTTGGCCATGATCATTGAACCTAAAATGCTAAAAATATCAGACCAAAAAATAATCAATGGAAACACAAAAAGTAAGGCGAGCACTTTAGGAATGACAAGATATTCTGTCGGAGAAAGGCCCATGGTTTGTAAAGCATCAATTTCTTGATTGATTTTCATGCTTCCAATTTGTGCGGTGAATGAAGAGCTTGTGCGCCCTGCAACAATAATTGCAGTAATCAATGGTGCAAATTCTCTGAAAATCGCCATGCCACATAAGTAAGAAATAAAATTACTCGCACCATAACTTTCAAGTTGCAACCCCATTTGATAAGCGAGGACAACGCCGATTAAAAAAGATAATAAGGCAAGGATAGGGAGTGCTTGTACACCCGTTGAGCTGATATTAGACACAATACTTGAGGTTTGTAAGCGACGCCATTTGATGGCGGTATGGAAAAGTTTATTCGCTAAATCGCCGATCAAGATGATGAGACCATCGATTTGTTTTAGTTTTTGAACTGTTTCTTTCCCAAGCTTATAGAGTAAAGTTTGTTTTTCTGTGGGTTCAAGTTTAGCGTCGCAGATATCTTGTTTTGTCAGGACGAGTTTCAGCAAGTGTGTCTGCTCTTGGTTGAATCCCACCCAATCGAGTGCTGGATGAGTGCGTTTTAATTCGGTAAAAAAATTGACGAGCATCAGTGCACCGGCACTGTCTAATGTAGAGATCTTCTCGCCACTGATTGCTTTGATAGGGGTATGCGTCAAGTGCTCATGATGAGTCATCTGACTTAATGTGAAGAGGTGAGTGGTTGTCCACTCGCCTACACATAAATATATCTGCTTTTCTCTATCGTAGATAAATGTGGCATCTTGATGATTCGATATTGACATAACCTTCATAACATACATGCTCATAGGAATGATTATTTCGCTTTTGTAGTTGACATGCAATAAATATGATAAAATTCGTTTTTTAATTAACCGTCATCTACGATGTTGAGTGACCATACGCAATTTGAACAACGCAAGCAAGATCATATTGCGCTTGCGCTTTTACAAGAAAACCAAGCGACCGAAGTACATGGTTTTGATGCAATTGAATTAATTCATGAAGCACTACCTGATCTTGATTTTGACGAGCTGAGTTTAAAAAGTCAGCGTTTTGGGCGAGAAGTTTTATCACCGTTCATGGTTGCTTCAATGACAGCAGGACATCAACGAGGCGTCGTGATTAATGAGCACCTGATGTCTGCCTGTGCACAAACAGGTTGGGCAATGGGGGTTGGATCCCAGCGACGCGAATTGACGGATGAACATGCTGCGACGGAATGGAGAATTCTGCGAAAAAAATATCCTTCTGTCTCAATGTATAGCAATATTGGTATCGCGCAAGTCATCACAACACCCATT
Organism: Legionellaceae bacterium; assembly: GCA_023266075.1. Lineage (GTDB taxonomy): Bacteria > Pseudomonadota > Gammaproteobacteria > Legionellales > Legionellaceae > JAGVJT01. The sequence goes on from JAHFRX010000060.1 coordinate 8,185, forward strand.
GAAAGCATACGACGGTTGACAGAAACATTGGATGCAGCAGGTTTGATTGTGCACTGCAATCCACTACAAGAATGTATTCAGCCAGAAGGTACACCTCAATTTAAAGGATGTTGGGATGCGTTAGCGGCTTTGGTGTGCACACTTTCTTTACCTGTAATTGTAAAGGAAACGGGTTGTGGTTTTTCAAAAGAAACATTGTCTCGATTGAATGATCTCGGTGTTGCAGCAGTGGATGTGAGCGGTCTTGGCGGAACGCATTGGGGGCGTATTGAAGGGTATCGTGCTTTAGGACTTAAAAACAAGGTATCGACGACATTTCGAAATTGGGGTATTGATACAATACGCTCAGTGTTTGCTGCATCGGAGTTACTGCCTTCTTTTGAAATCTGGGGATCGGGTGGTGTCCGTCATGGTTTGGATGCGGCAAAATTATTGGCCTTAGGTGCAAGTACGATTGCTTTTGCCAAACCGATGCTTGAAGAGGCCGTAGATTCGAGTGATGCGGTCGTTAATGCAATGCAAGTGATTGAATACGAATTGAAAGTTGCAATGTTCTGTACAGGAAGTCGTGTCGTGGATGATTTA
>JAHFRX010000204.1 GCA_023266075.1 Legionellaceae bacterium
CGCGATACTTGAGCACAAACGAATCGACATTGACGCGATAACATTGCCAACACAAACACCGTTGGTGATAGAGGGTGCGGGTGGCGTTTATGTGCCGGTGAATGAAGAAGCATTTATGCTTGATGTTTTTGTGCATTTAAATCAACCCATGATTTTAGTTGCCTCCACGCGTTTAGGTACACTGAATCATACGCTGTTGAGTTTAAAAGCAATGCGCGCTAAAAACTTATATCTTCTGGGTGTGGTGATGATAGGCGATGATGTCTTAGACAATCAAAAAGCGATAGAGCATTATGGTGAAGTGCCTGTGCTGGCGGTGTTACCATGGCTGAAGGAGGTGAGTGAAGTGACGCTACGCGCAATACCGCTCCCTCAGATATTAAAAATACGTTTAAATGAGATTCAATGACTTTACTTCAACGAGACCGTGCATGCATTTGGCATCCATTTGAGCATCAAAAAACGGAGGTTCCTCCGATTGTCGTTCAGCGGGCAAAAGGGGCGTATGTGTTTGATGAGAATGGGCGGGCTTATTTAGATTTAGTTTCCAGTTGGTGGGTGAATGTGCATGGTCATGCGCACCCTTTGATTGCTGAGGCAATTTATCAACAAGCCATGATATTGGAACACGTGATGTTTTCAGGTTTTACGCATGAGCCGGCAGTGGCTTTGGCGGAATCCTTAAGTGAATATTTACCGCGAGCACTGCGTCGTTTTTTTTACTCAGATAATGGCTCAACCGCTGTCGAAGCTGCGCTTAAAATGGCTGTACAATATTGGGAAAATCAAGGGGAGGCGCGTCATTTATTTTTAAGTTTTGATGGTGGTTATCATGGCGATACATTCGGTGCGATGTCTGTGGGTGCAACGTCTGGCTATCATGAACCATTTCGCTCTTTGTTATTTGATGTTTTAACGTTCCCTTTTGCAGAGACATGGATAGGAGATGTTGAACTGTCGATGAAAGAAGCGTCATCATTGAAACGACTGGATGAACTTTTGTCCGCGCACGGCCCACGCATTGCGGCATTGATCATCGAGCCCTTGATCCAAGGAGCATCGGGTATGCGGATGTGTCGTGTTGAGTTTATTGAGGCCGTTGTGAGATGCGTACAAGCTCATGGTATTTTAGTGATTTTTGATGAGGTGATGACAGGATTTGGACGAACTGGCACTTTATTTGCAGTGAATCAATTGACCGTTGTTCCGGATTTTCTTTGTTTGTCAAAGGCGTTAACCGGTGGATTTTTGCCACTGGCCGTGACGGTAACGACAGAAGATATTTATCGTGTATTTTTAGCGGAAAATGCACGTTATGCTTTTTCACATGGACATACGTATACTGCAAATCCTATTGCATGTCGTGCAGCGCTGACATCTTTGAGTTTATTTACACCAGCAGTTTTTCAAGTGATTCAAGATATATATGATGTTCATCTGAAAGGACTTCTGCGGTTGAGTCAACATCCAAGCGTGATTCAGACACGTGCGATGGGTATTGTTGCGGCATTTGAAGTGAAGACAACTGCACCCGATGTATTGAATGCTTTTTTGAAGGCAAAATTTCTTGAGCAAGGTTTGATATTAAGACCTTTAGCAAATCGTGTTTATCTTTTGCCGCCTTATTGTGTACCAAATGAGGTGTTAAGTAACGCGTATGACGTTATTGCAAATATTTTAGAGCGTAATTTGAAATAGCTGCGCTTTATACCCCAAAGATACACGAGGATGTCCTTGCAGATCGTGGTCGTCGGTGATGTGTTGAAAGTGATTTTGTTGCAAGAGCGTTTTTACCGGAATGCCTTGTTTGTACCCATGCTCGACGATGAGGAGGCCGCCTGGTTTTAAGAAATTTGACGCATCATGAATAATGATACGTAATGCATCAAGTCCATCAGGCCCGCTTGCTAGCGCTTGCTGAGGTTCAAAACGCAGATCACCTCTGCTTAAGTGTGGGTCGCTCTCTTCGATGTAAGGGGGGTTTGATACAATGACATCAAAGTGTTGATGAGGGATATGGTCAAACCAGTCAGAGACGATAAACTTAATGTTTTTGAGTGACAATTGTGCTGCATTGGTTCTCGCAGTGTTCAGCGCATTTGTTGCGATGTCAGTTGCTGTGATATGCCAGTGGGGTTTGGTATGCGCTAAGGCAATAGCGATAGCACCAGAACCTGTGCCGAGATCTAAAATATGACAACTGTCTTCTGGTGCAAGCGCTAAGATTTTTTCAACCAAGAGCTCTGTTTCAGGGCGTGGGATGAGTGTTGAGGCGTTGACTGAAAATGTTAAAGACCAAAATTCTTTTGCGCCGATGAGATAGGCAATAGGATGCCCTTCTTTTCGTGCGCTCACTAGTGTACAAAAAGCCGTGTGCGCTTGATGAGATAGCAGATTATTTGCATGCGCATAAAGAAAAGTACGCGTGACTTGTAACACATGACTTAAGAGTATTTCGGCTTCTAATCGTGCATCTTCATCGGTTTGAAGACTGTCGGCTGCATGGCGTAATGCTTCTTTAATTGTCATCATTGGGATGAAGTTCTGCAAGTAACTCTGCCTGATATTCGCGTTTTAGGGCTTCAATGATGGCTGTTAAATCGCCTTCCATGATGTCTGTTAATTGATAGAGCGTGAGGTTAATGCGGTGGTCGGTAACTCGACCTTGGGGGAAGTTATAGGTACGAATGCGCTCTGAACGATCGCCTGAACCCACGAGTGATTTTCGCATTTGTGCCT
>JAHFRX010000061.1 GCA_023266075.1 Legionellaceae bacterium
TCTAAGGCAGTCAAAACAAAGAATGGACATTTAAGCCGATTAATTGTACACTTAGGCATTATTTTAGGAAATAACTTATGCTTAAACGTTCTTTATCCGCGATGATGTCAACGATGGCTGATGATAGTCACCGTCTTACCGATACGTCCACTACAGCCAGGAAAACAAGCCGAAAAGAGCCATTTGAAATACTAAAAGAGAAAATTTTTCACAACTTTAAGAGCATATGGATCAGTGCGTTAATCAAGAGGACACGCAACCAACTGAATGAAAAACAATTCGATTACATCAATCGCTTTTTATCAGAAAATAAAGCTATCGCCAGGATTATTCATCAATTCGCTGAAAAAATTACATCCGCACGGATCCCTAGCGCTGAAAAAGAAAAGATCCTCGCGTGGTATATCAAGGGCATCAAAGAATCAGCACGGATAGGCCCACAATTGTCTCTTTCTATCTCCCGGTTTTTAAACGAAACAGTGACTGGAATAATCGCTGCATTAGACATCGATGAATTTGATCCCGGCCTGCTCGACATCGACCTCGTCATGGAGGAAAAAGAAAACGCACTCACCGAATTAACAGATATCATTTTAGACAGTGAATTAGCTTCTGAACCAACTGACGATCGTGAGCATTACACCGAAGAGCGATTACAGCGCCGTTACGATAGCTTAGCAAGACTACTCAGTTTAAAACCAGGATTTTCTGTTGTATCTGCCGTGACTATTGTTGAAGGTCAACTAATCATTGGCGCGAATGCCAGTGGCACCGAGTCGGCAGATCATTTAGCTGACGTTATATGGAGAAAATTAGACATTATTCGTCTATTTTTATATCAAACAAATCATCCTGATTTTAATTTATATGAATTACCAAATGCGATCAGTCTCTGTGTTGATAGTCTTTATGCTACTGGCGGTACGGCTCAAAATAAAACTATATTGGCACAAGCTTTACTTAAATTACGTCATGCTACGGGAGTAAGCCCTACCTCGGCTGCATCGCCTGACACATTTTCCTTAGAAGAAACACGAGCGATTGTAGGGCTAGATACATTTACTATTTTACTGCCGAAAGGAAAAATTAGAGCCGGTGATCGCACGGAAAGCCATATCGCTCAATACACTGCAAACGCCACATCCATTTTGAAATCAGAACCGCTCCCCGTTCATACGTCATTACAATCCACCTTGGTGAAGCATTTTCATGCCGAGCAGCTCATTGCCTATTATTTACAACACATTAAAACCTATCCACTGGAAGAAGAAACTTTACCTAAAATACGTATTGGTGTCTCCAAGCTATGTTGTAAAACATGCAATGATGCCCTTCAGCGTTTAAATCGACTACAGACCCGGGGAACACACGGCGTTGCTTATGAAGGCACTGTCGATCTTTTTGCAGAAACAGTCCATCAACCAGCAGCCACAGCACCAGGAACACCAGCTCGTGAAAAACATCCGTCACCAACGCATGCTCTTTCAAGTCCTTTTTTCTCGCCAGGCATCAAACCTAGCCTTCAGATCGATGAAGAATCATCTGATGTTCTCCAAGCTGGTGTTATAGGCCTTAGTGGCTTTTTTTAAGAGCGTGCAGAGACACATCTGCAGCATGCGCATTTAAGGAAGATAAGCGCTCTTGAATCATCGAAAATGTATGCTGCAGTGATGGTGCAAAAAGTGGCTGATAATCATTGTTTGCATTACAATATATCATCATACATCTTTTTTCACGCATACGCTGGTATTGCTCGGGATCCTCCGCTTCTTTAGAATTGTCTTTTGGAATGGCTGTTTTATTGAAAATCTGATAAAAAGGCCGCTGATGCTTTGCAGACAACTCATTTATAACAATCATTGGGCTGTCATAGAGCTCTGCCAAATCGTTCATACTAAAATGACCAAATTGAGCTTCCGTAGAACAACGTTGATCTACCGCAGATTGAACACACTCAAGGGTGTCTTGTGAAAACCCCAATGACCGTCTGATGATCGAGATGACATTCAATAAACTATTTTTAGGTGAAACGTCAAGTAATCGATAATCCATCGCTAATAATTTGTCTTTTATGGGTGCAGAAACGCTACGTTGTGGCTTGAACATGGAGACCGTTGAAGGCATCTGTAATTTTTTTTCATAATATCTATCTAGCCAAGCAAATACATCATCCAAGTTCTCAGCCGCTTCCTCATGTGTTTGATTTTGTTTACTGATAAGCTGTGTCGCAATAGTAAATATTAAACCAAAAGCACCTTCCGCATATCCAATATATTCAAGCAATGATTTTGTGTTGGACTGGCTTGACAACACTGAGCGCACAAAAGCAACTGTTGCTACAGTGGCACCAAATAGAATCGAAAGCCTAGCCAAGCGTGACAAATCACGTTTGACACTATAGCGTCTTTCCGCTAAATCTGAAAATACTTGAAGCCGAAGACCATTTATTGCCTGCTTAAGCTCATCGCCTGAGGTTTCCCAAATATCCCATTGCGGATAATGCTGTCTAACAAACCACTCATACTGATCCTTTTCAAGACACGAATTAATATACAAACTATCAAATGACATAACATGAGATGGTGTTTTTTGAGTGACAGGATGATGCGCCAACGCTTGTCGACGCCGTAGCTTACTCGTCAGTGTCCCGGCTTCCATATCGGACAACACAACATCTTCATCTTGCTCGGGTACTTGTCCAAACAACATATATATCTCCTTAATGTTTAGGGTGTGTTGACAACATTAGCATTCGCTTTATAATTATTCTCCCATCTATATCGTTTTAGAGCCGTCATGAATCAGCCTCAAGTCATACTCAATACACTGTTTGCCCTTGTTTGCGCCTTATTCATCGGCACAAAATCATTTGCCGAGCCTGCCAATCTTGGACAACTCAAAGATGAAATTGCAACGTATCATGCCTCAGGCCAATATGATAAAGAATTTTCGAGCGTCATCAAAGAGGCAGAACACTTTTTGGATGACACAGCAAATCATAATGCCGCATCCAAGACGCCAAGAAAATTAGCACTTGTATTAGATATTGATGAGACCAGTCTATCCAACTATCCGCTGATGCAAGCAAATCGATATTGTGCAAAAATAAGTCAATTCGAGCAAGCGCAACTAGACGCTAACGAACCCGCGCTCAAAGCGACACAACATTTATATCAAAATGCACTTCAACATCATATCGCTGTCTTTTTTATCACAGGTCGCCCCGAAGCTTTAAAAAATGCAACCGAGAAGAACTTGAAAGCAGAAGGATTTACACAATGGACAGGGATTTATTATAAACCAACCCGTTATAAACGCTCATCTGTCATTCCATTCAAATCACGTGTCAGAGCTATTATCGAACAAAAAGGATATAAAATTGTTGCTTCAATCGGTGATCAACACAGCGATCTACTGGGTGGACACGCGATGAGAACTTTCAAGTTGCCTAATCCACATTATTATATTCCATAAAAATGCAGACGACCTTACCCCCACTCACGCTCAAAGAAATCCACAACTGGCTTGGTACGAGGCCATCGAATGCGCATAAAGGCCTTTTCGGACATGTGCTTGTTGTCGGGAGTGATATTGGGATGCCAGGTGCTGTCCGACTTGCGGCTGAAGGAGCGCTCCGTACTGGTGCAGGTCTTGTCACTATAGTCACGCATAAAGAACATTGTCTTTCTGTCACTTGTGGTCGTCCAGAACTTCTTTGCTATGGTATTGACACCATCGATAGCGTTTTAGAAAACCTCATAAAAAAATCAACGGTTATTGTGTTGGGCCCAGGTCTCGGACAAAGTGCCTGGTCAAAACAACTCTTTGATAATGTCATCTCACAACCGCAACCTAAAATCATTGATGCAGATGGATTAAATTGGCTTGCCAAATCGTCAATTTCGCCTTCAGACAACTGGATTTTGACACCACATCCCGGTGAAGCTGCTCGATTGCTGATGCGCTCTCCCAAAGATATTCAACACAATAGAGCAAAAACTATCGCTGAACTCGTACAAAAATACACAGGCGTTATCGTTTTGAAAGGCGAAAATTCAATGATTGCAACAACAACACAACCTATCGCAATCTGTACCGCAGGAAACCCTGGTATGGCAAGCCCTGGGATGGGGGATCTCCTCTCAGGCGTCATTGCAGGATGTGTTGCACAAGGCTTAAGTCTCTGGCAGTCAGCTCGTGCCGGAGTCCATCTGCATGCTTTAGCGGGAGATATTGCTGCGGCATCTCAAGGACAACGCGGCTTATTAGCCAGTGATTTGCTTCAGGAGCTTCCTTTACTTATCAATGATCGTGGTCAAGTCCCTTAGGGATCTCGACGTTAATATTCATAACTCACTTTAATAATTTCATACGCCACCATCCCCCCCGGCGTTTCAACCATGACACTATCACCCACAAGCTTTCCAATAACAGCACGCCCTATCGGTGAGCTGAAAGAGATTTTATTCAATTTAATATCAGCTTCATCACTACCCACCAGTTGATATGTAATTTCTTCCCCTGATCCCACGTTACATAATGTCACGACTGAACCAAAAATCACTTTACCCTGATTTGGTATTTTTCGTGCGTCAATAATTTGTACATTAGATAGTTTTGCTTCTAACTCAATAATTCGCCCTTCACTAAAGCTTTGTTGTTCACGTGCAGCGTGATATTCTGCATTTTCTTTTAAATCACCATGCGCGCGTGCTGTCGCAATAGCTTCTATAATATGAGGTCTTTCAATCATTTTTAAACGATGTAATTCTTTGTTTAATGCTTCAGCGCCCTCTGGCGTCATTGGATGTTTTTGCATGTTTCTCTCTCCCATAAATCTTGTAATCGTGTCACTGTTTTTCTATCTTCATATTTCATTGCAAGACAAGCAGCCTCAGCCCCTGACAACGTTGTTGTATAATTTACCTTAAATTGCAACGCACTCCGCCGGATTGAAAACGAGTCCGCAATCGCTTGTTTACCTTCCGTTGTATTCACAATAAAATCAATGTCATTGTTTTTAATATAATCCACAACATGCGGTCGACCTTCAGCAACTTTAAAAACGCGTCGACACTCAATCCCCGCAGCTTGTATCACCATTGCTGTACCACGCGTAGCAATCAACTCAAATCCAAGTTCTGTCAACCGTTTTGCAATTTCTCCGATACGCGTTTTATCCGCATCACGCACAGATAAAAAAGCGCGCTTACGTTTCGTGATATTAGCGCCAGCACCCAGCTGTGCTTTACAATACGCTTGTCCAAAACGTTTCGCAATGCCCATCACTTCCCCCGTTGATTTCATTTCAGGCCCTAAAATAGAGTCAACGCCAGAAAACTTAATAAATGGAAATACCGGTAATTTAATCGAGTAAAAGTTTGGGCTCAATTGCTTCTGTAACAATCCCTGCTCCTCAAGACTTATCCCAACTTTACAACGCGCAGCAATCTTCGCTAAAGGAAGCCCGGTGGCTTTAGAAACAAAAGGCACCGTTCTTGACGCGCGCGGATTCACTTCTAAAACATAAATATCATCGGCCTGAATCGCAAATTGTGCATTCACTAAACCACACACACCCAGCTCAAGTGCTAAAAGACGCATTTGCTCAGCCAAGTCTTGCTGGACAACACTACTTAAACTGAACGGTGGTAACGTACACGCCGAATCGCCTGAATGTACACCAGCTTGCTCAATATGCTCCATAATAGCACCAATTAATACGTGCTTTCCATCGCACACCGCATCAATGTCCACCTCTATCGCATCATTTAAAAATTTGTCTAACAATACCGGCGAATCATGTGAAACGGCAACAGCATTTACCAAATAATGCCGCAAATCATCTTCATTATAAATAATTTCCATCGCTCGACCACCCAATACATAAGAAGGGCGTACGACAAGGGGATAGCCAATATCCAACGCTACGGCTATCGCTTCTTTTTCACTACGAACAGTACCATTCGGTGGTTGATGAAGCTTTAATCGTTTAACAACTTGCTGAAAACGCTCTCTGTCTTCAGCGTCATCAATCGCATCAGGTTGCGTGCCCAAAATGGGCACGCCGTTGGCCGCTAAGTCTTTTGCTAACTTTAAAGGTGTCTGTCCACCATAATCAATCACCACACCAAAAGGCTTTTCCAATGCTACAATCGCAAGTACATCTTCTAAGGTAATCGGTTCAAAATACAATCTATCAGAGATGTCCACATCGGTTGACACCGTCTCAGGATTACAATTGACCATGATGGTTTCAAAACCAGCTTCACGCAAAGCCATGGTGGCATGAACACAGCAATAATCAAATTCAATCCCTTGACCGATACGATTAGGGCCTCCGCCCAAAATCAATATTTTCTGTGAGGACGTAGGCAACGCCTCGCACTCCTCACTATAACAAGAATAAAGATACGCTGTTTCACTTGGAAATTCACCCGCACAAGAGTCAATACGCTTATATGTCGGTCGCAAATTAAATGACAACCGTTTCTCACGGACCTCAGTCTCTGTGCACTTTAAGATATCCGCCAGATAGCTATCCGCAAAACCCGCCATTTTCAGTTCTTTAAGTGTTACTTCGTCTAACGCACTGAATGAAACATCTGCAATTGACTGCTCAAGTTGCAGTAATTCTTCGATGTGTTGTAAAAACCAAGGATCAACACGACTTTCTTGATGAATCTCATCTAACGTCAGACCGTATCGAAAAGCATCCGCAATATACCATAGACGATCGGGCGTTGGCTCACGTAACAATCCTCGAAGAAGTGCTACATCTGTTCCTGCTTTACATAAAGGTTGCAATCCATCGCGTCCAATTTCCAAACTCCGAATCGCCTTTTGCAACGACGCTTGAAATGTTTCACCAATGGCCATCACTTCACCAACCGATTTCATTTGTGTCGAGAGTGTGGGCGTTGTTTCAGGAAATTTATCAAAATTGAAACGTGGAATTTTTGTCACGACATAGTCAATGGTCGGCTCAAATGAAGCCGGTGTTTTATGACCCGTGATTTCATTCGTCAACTCATCTAAGGTATACCCCACAGCAAGCTTTGCTGCAATTTTAGCAATCGGGAAACCCGTCGCTTTTGAGGCGAGAGCCGAGCTTCTCGAGACGCGCGGGTTCATTTCAATGACCAGTAGGCGCCCATCTTCAGGATTAACGGCAAATTGCACGTTAGCCCCACCCGTCTCAACACCCACGGCGCGCAATATGCGAATTGAGGCATCACGCATTCGTTGATATTCTTTATCCGTCAGCGTTTGAGCAGGTGCCACAGTGATAGAATCTCCCGTGTGCACACCCATGGGATCAAAATTTTCAATGGAGCACACAATAATACAATTATCTTTCTTATCACGAACGACTTCCATTTCAAATTCTTTCCAGCCTAAAACGGACTCATCGAGTAATAATTCATGTGTCGGCGAAAGTGCTAAACCTTGCGTACAAATGGCTTCAAACTCTTCCCGATTATAAGCAATACCGCCACCACTCCCACCCATCGTAAAAGAGGGGCGAATAATCGTCGGAAAGCCTAAAAGTGCTTGTACAGAAAAAGCCTCTTCTAAGCTATGTGCAATCGCAGACCGCGGCATATCAAGACCAATTTTTTTCATCAACTGTCGAAATTTATCTCGATCTTCAGCGCGGTCAATGGCGTCTTTTGTTGCCCCAATGAGTTCAACGTGGTATTTCTCTAATATCCCTTCTCGCACTAAATCAAGCGCGCAATTTAAAGCCGTTTGTCCACCCATCGTCGGTAGGAGCGCGTCGGGGCGCTCTCTTTCAATAATATTTGCCACTTCAGGCCAAAGAATCGGTTCAATATAGGTGGCATCTGCCACATCAGGATCTGTCATAATTGTAGCAGGATTCGAATTCACTAAAATAACGCGGTAACCTTCTTGCTTCAATGCACGTACAGCTTGCGAACCAGAATAATCAAATTCACCCGCTTGCCCGATGACAATAGGGCCCGCGCCCAAAATAAGAATCGATTGAAGATCTGTTCGTTTTGGCATATTCGTACCGAATGAAAATAAAGTGATTTATTCTATAGGGTTTTCAATTTTATGAATAGATAGATTTTCAGAGGATTTTTTCTGTAAAATACCTTCCTTCATTCAAGAACATACGAATGAAGGAAGGTACTTAAGATTTATACTACAAAGTTATAATGCAAACCAAACATCACGGAGTCCAGTGTTGGATTCTGACTCACTGCGGAAATGTTTTGCGTAATGCCAGTACTGGGCGAGCCAAATATTTCACCCGTAAAAGATGGTGTACTACCAAAGACATGCATATAAGCAACATCAATTGCCCAATTAGGATTAATATTGTAAATACCACCGACTTTAATTTCAGGTAAAGTTTGCGTCTGATTTTCATTTACGCTGCTAACACCATGATAGAAACCACCAGGAGCACTTAGGGATGAATCCGAAGTTCCTGAAGCACGCATGTTCTCCATCATAAAACCACCTTGTAAGAAGACATCAAAATAGTTCCACTTATAAACAAATCCTGCTAAAACATCATAACCATCAAGTGAGACATTTCCGTTGCCAGCAATGAGGCCATTTGCAACCCTAATTGTCTGTTGTTTACTACCATAATATCCACCACCGATTTCCCCAGTAAAGC
>JAHFRX010000205.1 GCA_023266075.1 Legionellaceae bacterium
TGCAGAACAATTGTTGGCCGAACCCAAACGTCAACACCTATTACAAGCCATTGCAGACACCAGTAAATTTGAGCGCACACATTATGACAATATTGCGACACATCTAACGCAACACGTCGCTTATTACTATCAACGCATCCCCGAAGGTACCGTGTATTTTTCCGGCTCTGGCGGTCTACTTGATCATGCGCTCTCTCGTACACAAGCGGCAACAAAATTATTACGCGAATATCTCTTACCACCACCATCTAGTCAATTATCAGATGATCAAAAGCGATGGTGGTACGCGCTCTTTTCTGCAAGTCTTTTACGTGGTATCGGCACATTATGTATTGACTATCGTATTCAGCGCTACAGCGTCAAAGGTCAACTACTCAAACGATGGGAACCGTTGTTCGAAAATATGGGTCAAATTAATCACCATTATTCGTATGAATTCACCACGCGTGAAGATGCCGCAATGAAACGACGCCTCACACTACTGATGGCACGAAAACTCATGCCCGAGGAAGGACTTATCTGGATTGCTGAAAACAAAGATATTTTTGCAATTTGGTTAGCACTGTTGGATGAGGACAGTGACGGCGCAAGAGCACTTGGCGCAATTCTTGATCGCGCGGACTCCCTGGTTATTCAACATGAGCTGGATCAGATTCCTTTGAAAGCTGGCGCATTTAAACGTCCTAATGCCGGTATTTCTACGTTTATAGATCCATCCGCTGAAAATTTACCTGAAAAAGAGCTTGCAGCAGGTCTAGAATTTTTGCGCTGGCTACACAATAAAATTGAATCAGGACACTTCCTCCTCAATCGTGCGCCTATTTTCGTAGTCCCTGGCGGTATCCTGATTTGCATCGAAGCCTTTCAACTCTTTGCTAAAGAGCACGTATTCTATAAAAATTGGCATACCGTACAACAAGGCTTTTTATCATTGAAAATCCATCATTTAAGTGTCGAGGGAACAGCTGTCAATAAATATGAGCAAGGTGAAGGACTACTCACTCAAAACTCCATTGTTCTCCCTGAAACGGTGTCGATTAAAAATATGAAAACAGGCGAGATCAATAAAACAACAGCAACAGCACTGGCAATTGGTGAAACAGGTATGCATATCTCAAACAAAGGCGACTGGATGATGGAGCAAACACCGCCTCAACAATCTTTGAACCCAAGAGCAGGCAGCACTCATGCTGGTTGAATATGCTATCGGCGATATACAGGGCTGCATTGATCCACTCAAACGCCTGCTTGACGCCATACAGTTTAATGAAAAAGAAGACCGGTTATGGTTGGTTGGTGATCTTGTAAACCGAGGTCCCGCTTCTTTAGAAACACTCCGCTTTATTCGTCATCTACCACTGACACCGCGTGTGGTCTTGGGCAATCATGACCTACATTTACTCCACTGTGTCTTCAATACGCTGAAATCATCTTTCAACAAAGACGATACACTTGATGCAATTATGAAAGCGCCCGACAGAGATGAGTTATGTCATTGGCTACGACAGCAGCCGCTACTTTATCACGATAAAAACACTCAAATTGTTATGACCCATGCGGGTATCTACCCGCACTGGTCTTTAGATGAGGCGACGCGACACGCGCAGTACTTCGAACAAGCACTGCAGGGTGAAGATTTTAAAACAACATTGTCCTATCTTTACGGTAATCATCCTAGGCAATGGTCAGAAGAACTGACGTATGATGAAAAACTTCGTTTTATTTGCAATACGTTTACACGTATGCGCTTTTGCTCGCAAGAGGGTGCATTGCAACTTCGTTATAAAGGGCCGCTTGATGAAGCACCTGAAAATCATTATCCGTGGTATGCAGCGCCGCATCGTTGTATGATAGAGGAAACGATTATCTTTGGTCATTGGGCAGCACTCAATGGTCAGTGCCCTATACCCAATATTTATGCACTGGATACCGGCTGTGTATGGGGTAAGAAACTTACAGCACTACGTCTATATGATAAGCAGCGTTTTTGTGTATCTGGAGCTTAAATGCACTTGTTTTTCAAAACAGTCCTATTGTGGGGAGCCACACTGCTCTTCTGCACTGCTTTCGCAAAAAATATCGACGAATCACTCTATCGTTGGGTCGATTTACCCAATGAAGAGCATCATCGTGTCAAAGAAGCACATCTTCGCTTAAAAAAAGCAATTCAAGATCCAGAGTTTATGCTTGATAGCTGGATTAATTTACCAACCTCGCCCTACGTACAACATCAAAAAGCACAGCATTTAACCCTAAGAGAGGCCATCTTACTCGCATTACGCTACAACCCTAACATTCAAAATGCCGAGCTTGATCGCATCATACAACGTTATCAGTTACGGCAAGCGCATAACGAATTTGAATTACAATACGCGCTAGCAGGCACCACGGTCTTTGAAAAAAGTCACTATAGTCACGCCGGCAGTACAAGCACGCGAAGCTATCTTGCTACACCTGAATTTAATCTAAAAACAGGTTTAGGTACAAACGCCTCGCTTAAAATGGATAATACTGTTGCCGCAATTGGTAACTATAACCCGCTCTTAACTTTTTCTTTAACACAACCGTTGCTGCGTGGCTTTGGGCTAGATGTCAATGAGGCGGCTTTAAAAGACGCGATTGAAGCTGAAAATCTCAATAAGCTTTCTACTGAACAAGCGATTATGAACCATATCACCGAAGTCATCGTCGCCTATCGAACACTCATCT
>JAHFRX010000062.1 GCA_023266075.1 Legionellaceae bacterium
TTTTGCTAAAGAAGCTTTACTTTCAAAAGCTGATGGGGTTGTCAAAATCAACGCTTGAAACATAAAGGATTGTATATGAACAGTGGCTTTACGAATCGTCGCGATTACCTCAGCTTCGTGTAATTTAAGCTCATCTAAAGGAATCGGCTCAATCGTACAATCCTTTTTCAATGTCTCAATGGCCTCATCTTTTGCAGAACTCAAAATGCCCAGTCTTCTATTGTATTCTGCTCGTGAAATTAATTTTGTGCTAAGATCCTCATCTAACATCTTCTTAGCAGTTTCATAAAGTACGGTCATTCGAAGGATAAAATCTCGAACAGAAGGACCATTATAAGACGCATCATTAAATTTTTTTACAACCACTTTAGGACGATTAGACGCTTCAAACTCCGAATACTCAAAATGATTAGCCAAAGCATCTTCTTCAGCCAGTGAATTCACAGCAAGAGCAGCACTACTATATTGAGATTGAAGTAACGCATCAATGCTCTCAAAATTTCTAGCTTTTGACATACGGTCTACACGTTAAACGAACCTTAACTAAAGTATAGACAAAAAATCACACTATGTTTGATGCTTTAACAGCACCGCTTTTTCAAAGGCTGCTTTCGCTTTGCTATATTGATGGTGCGTCATATAAAGCTTTCCGACTAAAAACCAACCTGAAGCACTTTGAGGCGTATCATCAAGCTGCGCTATGATCCGTTGAATTAATGCTGCTGTTTTTTCAGGAGAGGCCAGAATTTCATTTACTTCCCGCTCCTTTACTAGCTGTGCATGATGATCGCTTAAGGCAAAATATCCACCCCATTGTAAATATGCAATGCAAACCCCTAAAAAACAGGCCAGCGCAAGCCAGACATATTGCCTTGAAAATTTAAATAAAGGGAAGCAGGCTATCCATACAACACTGGCCACACAAACCAACAACCCTATACCTAATAACTCATTTTGCATATCGCGTAGCTTTCCAAAAAATAACAAAACCTATCGTCAAAAACAGCAACGGTGCTGCCCAAAGAAGCCATGTCACACCTTTCATGGGAGGTTTAAATAAAATATAGTCACCAAAACGCGTGGTAAGATAATGCACGATTTCATCATCAGATTGACCTTGCTGAACCATCTCATAAATTTCTCGACGTAAATCTTTCGCAAACCCAGCATTAGAATCAGCTAAATCTTGATTTTGACACACCAAACATCGCAAATCGCTCAATAAATGTTGAAATTGTGCTGTTTCTTTTTCTTCTGAAAAAGGGTAAATCTCCTTCGCAAACGCGTGCGTGAATATCATGACAAACACCAGGCTTACCCACCATCTCATGCTAGTACTTCCTGTATTTTATGCCAGACTTCAGGTGTCATTGCGCCCGCATGACGATAACGAATGATCCCTTTTTCATCAATCAAAAATGTTTCAGGTGCACCATAAACGCCCAAATCCAATGCAACACGCCCTGCCTTATCTGAAACACTCCAAATATACGGATTTCCCCAGCGTACCAACCATTTTTTTGCAGCATGAGGCTTATCTTTATAATTCAATCCATATATGGGTACACCTTGTTTTGCAAGTGTCATTAAAAAAGCTTGCTCTTCGTTGCATACTTCACACCAACTTGCCCATACATTTAATATCACAATTCGACCTTTTAATGATTCTGAGGATTGTAATTGACCATCATCCAGTTTGGGCAATGCAAACGCTGGTAATTGCTGACCAATTTTGACCGAGGGTACATCTTGCGCATTCAAACTCAGACCTTTTAGAAAAAAAGCGCCGAGTATAAAAAAAATCAATAAAGGTACAAAACGTAACAACTTCATCATATCAACACACGTGCCGTCATCATGGATTTATAGCGGCTATAACGCCTATCAGTCAAAGCAAGCAGTCCACCGATGACCAATAAAAAACCACCCGCCCAAATCCAGCGCACACAAGGTTTATAATATAATCGAACAGACCACGCTTCTTTCCCGATAGGCTCACCTAAAGCAATATAAATATCACGAAAAACATTGACGTCAATTGCAGAGTCAGTCATCGCCATTTTGCCCACATCATATAATCTCTTTTCCGGGAAAATCACATGCGCACGTGTGCCCTCTCCTACGCGAAAACAAGCTTTCGTACCATGATAATTAGGCCCTGTCAGACTAGATTCACTCACAAAGAAAATTGAATATCCGGCTAAGGTAACTGCTTCACCCGGTGACATTTTTACATCTCGCTGTATACCAAAACCTGAAGACACTGCAATACCAATCACGGTGACCGCAACGCCAATATGTGCTAATAACATGCCTAAAAAAGCCTGACCAAAACCGCGAATTCCGCGTTGTTTTTTTCGTTCAATACCCATTTTTAACGTACTCACTATAATCCAACATGCCAATATCAATCCCAGAAAAACAGTGAAATTCATCGTTTTCTGGCTGATGAGCATGATCAGTAAAAGTAATACAACCGTAATCCCTACAACACTTCTTAAGTGCTTCAACACACGTGGCATGGTATCTAATTGCCAACGCATATGTATGCCAACACCCATCAATATGAGTAAAGGGATCATTAACGGTACAAAAACCGTATTAAAATACGGGGCACCCACAGAAAGCTTACCCAACCCTAAACCATCCACAAGTAATGGATAGATAGTCCCCAAAAGCACGGTAGACATCGCAGCACACAAAAACACATGGTTCAGTAATAATGCGCCCTCCCGTGATATGGGGGAAAAACGGTGCTGACTTTGTAAGGTTTGTGCACGAATTGCAAACAAGCCCAATGCACTGCCAATCACCACCATTAAGAACAACAAAATAAATAAACCACGCCCTGGATCAACAGCAAACGCATGGACGGACACTAAAACACCCGAGCGAACTAAGAACGTACCTATCAAGCTCAACGAAAAAGTCATTATTGCTAATAAAATCGTCCATGCATTCAGCTGTTGGCGCTTTTCATTCAGTGCTAATGCATGAATCAAAGCCGTCGCAGACAACCAAGGCATAAACGATGCATTTTCAACCGGATCCCAAAACCACCAGCCCCCCCAACCTAGCTCACGATAAGCCCACCAACTTCCTAACGTGATACCCAGTGTTAAACAACACCACGCTGCAAGCGACCAGGGTCTTGTCCACTTTGCCCATTGAGGTTCCATACGACCTAACCACAATGCACTAAAAGCAAATGCAAACGCTACCGCACATCCAACATATCCCATATATAGCATCGGTGGATGAAAAAGAAATCCCGGATCTTGAAGTAAAGGATTTAAATCTCGCCCAAGCGTATGCAATAGTTGAAACTGACGTAAAAATGGATTGGATACCGTGAGTAAAAATAATATCAACCCCGCATTTAATGCACAAAGCACCATCACAACACGTACTCTAAACGCATGAGATAAAGAATGACTAAAACAAATCACTGCAAGTGTCCATAGATTTAATACCAGTACCCACAATAACATCGAGCCCTCATGGCCACCCCAAACAGCGCAAAAACGATAAAACCAAGGTAGCAATGTACTCGAGTTCAAATACACATAAGCAACACTAAAATCATTCTTTAAAAAACAAAGTGTTAAAGAAATGTAGGACAGTGCAACACAAGCACTCTGTCCGACGGCATAAAATCCAACTAATTTCTGTAAGCGCACGTTTTGCTTAAAAAGCCCAATAAGCGGTACGCCGACCGCAAGCAATGAGAACAAAAGCGCCACAATTAAAGCCAGAATGCCAAACTCAGGAATCATTGCGTCCATCCTTGAGCATTCGCTTTACTTCAGGTGGCATATAATTCTCATCATGTTTCGCAAGAACGGTTTTTGCTTTAAAAATTGCGTGATGACGCCATTTTCCCTCCACCACAACACCTTTCCCTTCATTAAATAAATCAGGCAAAACCCCACGGTATTCAACAGGAATATTAGCTTTAAAATCAGTCACCTGAAACTTTACAACAAGATTTTGATGACGCTCGATACTTCCAGGAAGGACCATACCACCTAAACGTATCATCCGATTATTAGCCACCTTTCCAGACTGTACTTCTGTCGGTGAGTAAAATACATTGATATTCTGACGCAATGCATATAAAACCAAAGCGACCACGAAACTTAAAACGCTTAAAATGATAATGACGGTGATTAATCGTTGTTGTCTTACTGCGTGCATTAAGGCATCTCTCGCTTAAACCATTGTTGCAAACGCTTGACGGTGCGTACACGTTGATTTTTGACCAAGATGAATGCAATTGCCATCGACACACAAACAAATCCATAACTGCCAAAAATATAAGAAGCATAGCCTCCCATCGTACACCATGCCATAAACGTCGTCATGTAGATGCTCCAACCAATGTCTTAACCCACTGTTGGCGACGCTCACGCCACAACAATGCATCTTTTGCACGTGTCAAAATCATCGCAGCATTGTAAA
Source organism: Legionellaceae bacterium (assembly GCA_023266075.1). Taxonomy (GTDB): domain Bacteria; phylum Pseudomonadota; class Gammaproteobacteria; order Legionellales; family Legionellaceae; genus JAGVJT01. The sequence goes on from JAHFRX010000062.1 coordinate 4,462, forward strand.
ACCCAAATCCACATAACATCCACATCAAAGGAGGCAGCATTCGCCCATCGATATGTGATTTTGAAAAAAGAGAAAATGTTTGGCCCTGATGTAACGTATTCCACCACACCACAGAGTAGTGAATAATGGGTAAATCAATCAATCCTACAAGAATCAATAAAGCAATCAGTTTATCTGCTTGCTCAGTTTCCCGATAAGCATGATGGACCGCTAAAATAGCAGCATACAACATCAGCAACACCAACTCTGATGTCAGGCGCGCATCCCATATCCACCATGTCCCCCACATTGGCTTACCCCAGATACTACCGGTGACTAACGCCAAACACGTCATCAAACAGCCCACTTCAGCAACCACTTTGAGCAGAAAACCAGCTAATTTAATGCGCCAAATCAAAAATAAAAGACTGAGCCCACCCATGAGCGCATACAGTCCCATCGAAAAAAATGCCACCGGCACATGCACATATAAAATACGAAAAGCATCTTTTTGCTGATAATCTGCCGGCGCAAACCCCAACCCCCAAATTAACCCTACCACCATACAAACGATTGCCACCAGCCAAAGCCAATTTAAGCTACGCTGAACACGACAATAAAATGTTTTAGGAGATGCAAATTGATAAAAATAAAGCCGCATAGAATTAAATAAAAACTAAAAATGTCGATAATCGTAACATATTTACCGATGAAATACTATTCAGAAAACAGAACACTCCACGGCGATTGCATTAAAACGCACAACATATGCGCAGTAAATCCGAGCGACCGTTACGGGAGCGGAAAAGTTATTTCGCTCCCGCGATCCTTATATCTTTGGTTACTTATGCCATTCGTGGCGCTATTGTCTCTATGTAGGAGGATGTATCTCTCGATACGGTACGTTTTTCCATGCAACAAACTGTTAATAAGATAATTCCAAGGACCAACATTGCTATAGCTATAGGCCAAAAAACAGGCATTAAAACACCTCCTCCGATTAAAAAACCTACGCCAAAGATACCGGTTTTGACGATGCTATCGCGATAATCACGACCATATTCTTTATACGTCCGCTTTTTGATTTGGTTTTTAAGTGTTTCTTGTGATATCTCAGTAGGATGCGAACTATCGGAAAATAATTTTTCTTCGGGTTTTAAATAATAATGGATGAGCATATCTCTATCACTCATTGAGGTCGCATAAACAGGCCTCCAAAATGAAGAAATGTGTTTCAGTGCTTGTAAATACACTGTTTGATGTTTATCAAATTCCACGCGTTCAATTTCCATGCTTAATAATAGATCATAGGCTTGTCGTTGCTGCCGGGTTAATGGCATTGCTTCAGAACTTGTAAAAAGTTTCATATCATCTCACTTCATCGATAATGTTCAACTATAGTAACATATGACTTAACTTAAGTCAATTTTGGCAGCAAAAATATATGTTGAGTGTTTTAATGCAATCGCCGTGCAGATCACCCTCACCCGTTTGAAGACGTTTGCAGTGCAACACCCATCACCCAGGGAAGAAAAAAAACACTCAGTACGCTCATAGCAAGAAGCAAAGCCATTTCACCATAGACAGGGAAATCTTGCATCGCATGAAGCAATACCCCGCTCCCCAAAATCATCACGGGCAATGATAGCGGAAGCAAGATGAGCGCCATAAATACCCCTTTTTGCTGAATACCACTTGAAAAAGAAGATGCCAATGCATTCAACATTAATAATGTTGGTGTCCCTAGAACAATGCTTAAAAGAAGAATTCCATACTCTTCTAGCGACAAGTTAAACATCACCATCAAAAGTGGGCTCACAATGCCAACAAGCAACATTTGGCAACACCAAATCACAAGAAGCTTTGCACGTAAAACCCAATGAATGGGGTACGCCCCAATCAACCATTGCTCCATCACACCGCTCTCTATCTCTTGCTGAAACAACCACTCAGACGATAATAACAATAGAAAAAGCAATGCTATCCAAATCAGGCCAGGAAAAACATGTCGCAATAAAGTATTATCAGCAGGAAGTGTCAACGGGAAAAATGCTACGATCATCACAAACAGCAACATTGCATTGAACAACACTTTGCGTTGTCTTTGCTGAATCTTAAGTTCTCGTTGGATCATTTGCCAAAAAAATTGTAACGTCCTCTTCATAATACATACTCACTCACCCAAGAGGGTGCAAGCGGTAAAGGTTGGTGAGACGTGGTCACAACCCGACCACCCGCTTTTAGATGCGTTATGATAAGCGACGACAAACGCTGCGCTCCCTCTACATCAAGAGCCACCCATGGCTCATCTAATAACCAAACTTTCGCATTTTGTTTCATGATTAACCGCATCATGCCAACACGACGTTTTTGACCTGCTGATAATAATGCAAAAGGCGTATCCAGAACATCTTCTAGCTGTAGTAATTCAGCAATACTCGCCAAAGAAAGTGTGGAAGGTATATGCACCATTTCAAATTTCCACACTTCTTTGGGCGTCAGCAAAGGATGTATCCCTTCAAGATGCCCAACATAAGACATCTGATTGCGATACATTGCGACACAATCATGCAATAATATCCCTTCAAAAAAAATCTCACCCGACAGCGGATGAAGCAACCCCGCAAGTAACTTCAGTAACGTTGACTTTCCAGCCCCATTCGGCCCTCTCACGTGCAACAATTGACCTTGAGAAACGCTGAAACTCAGATGATTTAACAGCGGATTTTCAGCATATTCAAAAGAAAGATTAGAAACAACTAACATAGGAATTACTCGGATGGCTCTTTTTCAATGGGCTTTAGCATGACAATCGGCTCTCGCCATTCAAGCTGACTAAAGTAAAACGTACGACGCTCTTCTGCCGTCAATTGATCACGAAAAAACAAGACATAACGCTGACGATCTTTCGCTTGTAATGCAATACAAAAAATAAACCCAAAATCGTAGGCAACACGTAATTGTGAAAACGCTGTTTTCAACCCAAGCGCGTCAGTTAAATACCAATGCTTACCGACAAAACTCAATGCATAATAATGTCGATACGGTTTTGCAAGACGAAACAAATGAAGTCCATGCACAAGAATCGCCACACTCAAATAGGTCGACACCCAAAAAGGATAAGCATACCACCAGACCGAGGCTAACCCAAGACCATACAATACACACACAAGGCGCTGGTAATCTTTAGAAGGTCTAAAAGGAATATTGAGTTCGTATATTGTTGACAAAATGCATCAGCTCCTCATCATCTAATTCAACTTGGCCCATCAACAACGCATAAAGCATCGGATCAGGGTAATCTAACAACCGCTCAAACAATAAACGCTCTTCCGCACCCAAAGAGGACAGATGTCGCTCGATGAAACGCGTGAGTATCAAATCAAGCTCAAGCATACCTCGACGACAATTCCAGATTAACTTCGCATCTGACGGGTGATGTTGCACTACATTTCTCACGTACAGCTTCCATCAATACATGGTACACTATCCATCTATCCACATCTACGACTACGACTATGTTATTTCATCTCTCTCATCTGAGTGCGCTCACATTACAAGGATCAGAAGCTGGCACTTTTTTGCAAGGTCAACTCACTACAGACATTCATCAAGTCACTGAAACACATTATCAGCCGGCCGCACTTTGTAATTTGCAAGGTAGAATCATCAGCCTCATGGACGTTTGTCAATGGCAATCCGTGTTTTACCTCATTTTACCTCACTCTTTACTTGAAAAAGTTAACCGCGTTTTAGCAAAGCCCGCTCAATTTTCACACACTCAACTGACGCAAAAAGAAGAACTATGCGTCATGGGCTACTGGCATCAAGACACTCAAAAACCACCGTTCCAATGCCCTGAAACACCTTTTTCATGCGTATCAACAGAAGAATACTTCACCTACTGTGTCAAAGAACATTTTTATATCTTGCTGCTGACAAAAACATATGCTGAAACACTGTGTTCAACGATACCCGTAGAAAAAAACAATCATCTCTGGCATCAAGCACGTATCAAACAAGGTTCGATTGAAATTTATCCCGCGACTTGTGAGCAATTTCTACCACACCGCCTAAATTTACATGAAACACCCTGTATTTCATTCAACAAAGGCTGTTACCGTGGTCA
>JAHFRX010000206.1 GCA_023266075.1 Legionellaceae bacterium
CCCATTGGAATACTCGTACTGTACTCTTTTAACGATGCTCGATTTTCACTCACATGGCACGGCTTTTCGCTTCACTGGTATCAAGAGTTACTCCATGATAAAGATCTATGGATTGCTTTTCTGCATTCACTTTTCTTAGGCGTCACAGCGTCCTTCATCGCTTGTTTATTAAGCCTTATTGTCTCCCTTCACTTTTTTATTCATAAAAATTTAAAAAAACGCTCCCTGGATACATTACTACTCCTCCTCGTTATTTTGCCTGATCTGGTTCTTGGGGTATCGCTGTTAATTTTCTTTAATTATGTTGCCATCCCCTTAGGATTTTGGAGTTTACTCATCGCACACATCACTTTCTGTATTCCTTTTACGGTCATCACGTTAAACAGCCGCATACACCACTTAGATGTTAATATTTATTTTAGCGCACTTGACTTGGGTGCCACACACAAAGCAGTGTTGCGTAAAATTCTTTTCCCTCTCTTATGGCCTGCATTATTAAGTGCTTTTTTACTAGGCTTTACGCTGTCTTTTGACGATGTCATCATCAGTTACTTTGTGGCAGGCCCTGATTTTAATATTTTACCTTTAACTATCTATTCATTAGTCCGCGCAGGTGTCACGCCTGAATTAAATGCTTTATGCAGTATCACGCTCATTTTATCTATATTTTTAGTCATTATTTCACATTATTTTTCGCGTGAAACACCATGAAAAAAACACTTTTCTTACTTCTTTTGCTCACTACTTTCATGACCCATGCAACGTCAATCAATGTCTATGTATGGGGAGGAGAAATCCCCAAACAACTGATTCAAGCTTTCGAAGATCAAACACAAATTCATGTCAACTTTTCAACGTATGACAGTAACGAAACCATGCTTGCAAAAATTCGTGCAAATCAACACGCTATTTACGACATCATTTTGCCCTCAGCTTACTACGTCGATCGCATGCGACACTTAAATCTTTTGAGCCCACTTGATCATACAAAGCTCCCCAATTTAAAATATTTAAGCAAATCTTTTCGAAACAACCCTTATGATCCTTACAACCAATACAGCATACCGCTCACTTGGGGTGCAACAGGTATTTTTTATAACCAACAACGTGTGAAAATACCACCTCGCGCTTGGAACGATCTCTGGAAAACACATTGGAACAAATCATTAATGCTGCTTGACGATATGCGTGATATCTTCGCTATCGCCATGATACATGCACATTACTCACCGAATGACACGCATCCCACACATCTTTCAAACGCCTTCCAAAGACTTCTAAAACTAGCGCCAAATATCAAGTTTTTTGCAAGTGAAGGCATTCAAGCCGCATTAATCGATGGTGATGCAATTATCGGTAGTGCATGGAATGGCGATGTATACAAAGCACGTCAAGAAAATCCCAATATCCAATTTGTCTATCCAAAGGAGGGTTATATCCTCTGGATTGACTGTCTTGCCATTCCTAAAAATGCACCTCACCTTAAAGAAGCACATGCTTTTATTAATTTCTTGTTAGATCCCGTCAATGCTGCCACCATCGCCAAAATCGAAGGACACGCCATCACCAACGAGGGAGGGAAAGCACTGCTCCCCGCCTCAATTCAGCATGACCCTACCATTTATCCCAGCGAGAGTACGTTAAAACGCGCTATTATTCAGCAAGATGTCGGCGAGGCAACATTACGCTTGTATAATGAATATTGGCAAACATTTAAGCTTTCTTTGTTTTAAGTGCAAATTCTGGTAAGATCACCGACTTTCAGATGCATCATGCCCTTCAATGACTAAAAAACTGTATATTAAAACAAATGGCTGCCAAATGAATGAATACGATTCATCTAAAATGGCAGATGTCTTACGTGAATCTCATGGCTTTGAAGAGACAAAACATGTCGAAGAAGCGGATGTTATCTTACTGAATACTTGTTCGATTCGTGAGAAAGCCCAAGAGAAGGTTTTTTCACAACTCGGGCAATGGCGCAATCATAAAAAAAATAATCCCCATGTCATCATCGGTGTTGGCGGATGCGTTGCCTCACAAGAAGGTGGCAGCCTTTTAAAACGCGCACCCTTTGTGGATTTAGTTTTTGGTCCACAAACCCTACACCGCTTACCCGCGATGATTGATGAACGACTCACAACACAAAAAGCTGTCGTTGATATCAGCTTCCCTGCCATTGAAAAATTTGACAACCTCCCAGAACCTCGTGCTGAAGGCCCAGTCGCCTTTGTTTCGATCATGGAAGGCTGCAGTAAATATTGCAGTTATTGTGTTGTTCCTTATACACGTGGCGAAGAAATCAGCCGCCCTTTTGACGATGTATTGGCCGAATGTTACAAACTATCGCAGCAAGGTGTTCGTGAGATCAATCTGCTTGGGCAAAATGTGAATGATTACCGTGGTCCAATGAACAGTGGTGAAATTGCTGATCTCGCTGTATTGATCCATTACATCGCCGCCATTGAAGGCATTGACCGTATTCGTTTCACGACATCGCACCCGCTCGCATTTTCAGATAACTTGGTCCAAGCGTATCAAAATGTTCCTGAACTTGCGAATCATCTACATCTTCCTGTTCAAAGCGGCTCAGATAGAATATTAAGTCTGATGAAGCGAGGCTACACGGCACTTGAATATAAGTCTAAAATCCGAAAATTAAAAAAAGTTCGCCCAG
>JAHFRX010000063.1 GCA_023266075.1 Legionellaceae bacterium
TATAGTATTTTCCATAAGGATTGGGAATGGCGTTTGCTGGTAAATAAGTGCCGCGGATATAATCGTAACGCACTTCAACGTTGTACCGATTAGAGGGAATAAGACCAATACCAGGACCCAATTCCGCGTAATTGTTATAAAACAATCGTTGTATATCATACACAACAATCCCTCTTGCATAAATATTAACCACGCTACTCTTGTATTGTAAAATATGAATGCCCTGATGTGATTTTGCAACACCAATGACATTATTTTGATAACGAGAAAAGTAGGTCAAATTGTTATAATAAAGACTATAGTAGTCCAGACTCCAACGCGGATTATCATAGTATGCAGCTTTTTTTCCAGCTTCTTGATAGTACATATAACCGCCTCGAAAATCACTTCTCCAACGCGGTCTATCACGATAAATGAGGTCATAAGCAGCCCCCATCTCACCGTAAAGAATGAGGGGGATTTTTTTGAGTGGCGACATTTGTGTACCAACTCCCGTGATTTGAACATCATCTTCAAAAATTTGTGATATTTGTCCTAGACTGGCCGATTTGGATTGATTATCACTTGTTGTTTGTGAAAAAATATACGTGCGTGTTTTCCAAGCATTTTTTTGCTCCACGCCTAAGCGCTCGATAAATTGTGTCACAGTGAGACCAAAGCGTGATTGTGTAAATGGCATTGCAAAAAATTCACCAAAGTAAGGTGTACTCAGCAGTTTCGTTTGTTGGCCACGCAATGTTGTCATGGCATTTTCAGCGTTTAGAATGGTGGTTTTATTAGAATTATCATACCTCGCCCATTGGAAATAACGATACGCTATTTTATTTTCTTGACGATCGTTGTACAAATAAGCCAGTTGCATCGCTAATTGTGGATCGTGTGTTATCGCATAAGCTCGCGTTAAATAATTTATTGCAAGCGATTGTCGATGCAATACAATGGCCAAAAATCCAGCCTCTTTAAGCGCTGTAACATCACCAGGATGTTGCCTTAAATAATGTTGTATTTCGGAAAAAGCATGTGTTTTACGCACATGAAGTAGTGCATAAAAACGCGCCAAGCCCGTTGGCTTTTTAACGACAATCGCTTTTGAGTCAGAGGATGCCACGACCTTCACTTGAGGAGATACTGTTGTTACAATTTTTGCGGAATCATCTTGATAAAAAGGTAAAAATGACGCCATAGCATCAATACCAACACGGGCTTTTTCTCGCCAAAGATAAGAGGGCTCATCGAGTAGGGCTTGTTGAAATAAAACGGATGATTTTTTCCAATATCCTTCTTGGTAGTATGCATATCCAAGTTGATAGGTGTAAGCACTCATACCGGGTACACGTTGATGTATGCGTTGCAACAAAGGGATGGCTTCATGGTAATTTTCCTCCGCCAATAACCATTGACTGAGCTCGATCATCGCCGGTAAATCATTGTGACTTTGCTGCAAAATAATGTCCAATGCTTTACGTGCGGCAATGGGGTTTTTAAATTTATTATGATAATATTTATCCATCAACACATGAGGATCTCGAGGAAAATTGGAAGAACGATGAATTGCAAACAAAGCAAGTACGACAAAAGTAAGAATAAAAATTGCAAAAAGTTTAAGAAATATTCGCTTGAGCATATTATTTGCATAAACCGTTAATGACACATAGACGGCACATATCGCTTATCCAAAGTACCAAGATGACAAGTCCAATTTAAATCTCCTGTTCTATATAGTGTTGGTGTCAGTATCAACGTGCCTTCTTGCATTTTTTGTGTATACGTAATTGTAATTTCGCCCGCTGTATTGATTGCAATTTCTTGTACGTTTTCTGTAGACGATGGCGAGACGTAATGCGTTTCATCTTGTGTATTCGGTAAATGATGTGTGGTCAAAACATAATCAGCAACGGCAAGTTTTGCAACTTCAGCTAAATGTAATCCTTCGCTCACGCGTGCTTTCATAACGTACGTTTGATATGTGGGGATCGCAAAAGAAGCAAGCACACCAATAATCGCGATCACAATCATTAACTCAAGTAACGAAAATCCTTTTTCCTGCATAACACATCCTTATGATACGCGCATTCTCATGATGAGCGTAATCGATTATCTTGTTGTTTCTCTTTCTTTAGCATACGCCTTTTTAGGATGATGTCTGTGACCTCTCCGCCAATGTGTGTTTCTCCACGTTTTTTGGCTAATTGGTGTTGTTTTTCACGCTCTAAATATCGCTGTTGCTGAGTTGTTGAACGACTCGCACAATGTGGACAGCTCACACCTTGCGCGTAAAAAGCACTTTTCTTATCTTCATCAGTAATGGGAAAGCGACAAGCATGACATTGATCATACTGTCCTTTTTGTAATTGATGATTGACAGCAACACGCTCATCAAATACAAAACACTCACCTTCCCATAACGACGCCTCTTCAGGGATCTCTTCGAGATATTTAAGAATACCACCTTCTAAATGATAAACCTCTTCAAAACCTAATTGTTTTAAATATGCCGTTGATTTTTCACAGCGAATACCACCGGTACAAAACATAGCGACTTTTTTATGTTTTCGGGGGTCGAGATGATGTTTGACATACTCAGGAAACTCTCTAAATGTTTCAGTTTTAGGATTAAGCGAACCCTTAAATGTACCAATTTGTACTTCATAATCATTTCGTGTATCGACAACCGCTACAGATTCATCTGTAATTAATTGATTCCAATCTTTTGGTTTCACATACGTCCCAACAATTGTTTGAGGATCAATCGCCTCAATACCCATGGTCACAATTTCTTTTTTAAGTTTTACTTTTCTGCGATTAAAGGGCAAGACATCTGTAAAAGACTCTTTATAAGGGATGCTCTGGAAACAAGGGTACTGTGAGAACCACGTATATAGCGCTTGAATAGCGTCTTGACTTCCTGCAACAGTCCCATTGATACCCTCTTTTGCCAGCAATAATGTCCCGAAAATTTGATTTTTTTGCATAAAATCTAGCAATGGTTGTCGATAAGATTCAAAATTTTCTAACGTCACAAATTTATATAACGCTGAAACAACATACGTAGGCATAACGTGTCAACTTAAAATAAAACCGCATTTTCTCATATTTTAACTATAAAAACAGCTTTTATGTAAATTTCTTCCCACAGCGCTCCATCAAATAAGCAGCAACGGCCATCATTGCCATTGCCTCTCCGCCTTCAGGGTGTCCTGGCCTTGAGCGTTCATTCCAGGCCATCGTATCAAAATGCGCCCATGGGATATTGCCATCGATAAAGCGCTCTAAAAATAAAGCCGCTGTGATAGCACCGGCATAGGATGAAGAGGTCGAGTTTGAGAGATCAGCAATGATAGAGTCGTTCATCCGTGCATAATCTTTAAACAAAGGCATCCGCCAGATAGCGTCTTCTGTTTTTTCTGAGGCTTGCATCAGTTGATGCGCAAGCTTATCATTGTTTGTAAACAAGGCTGAAATTTGTGTCCCTACAGCGACACGTGCAGCTCCTGTGAGTGTCGCAAAATCAACAATTAAATCCGGTTTTTGTTCGCTTGCGTAAGCCAATGCATCAGCTAGGATTAATCGGCCTTCAGCATCTGTATTATCGATTTCTACACTTAACCCATTGCGCATCGTCAACACATCTCCAGGTCGATACGACTCACTACTAATCGCATTCTCAACAGAAGGAATAATCACTGTTAAACGTATCGGTAGGCGTGCCATTAACACCCACTCTGCAAGACCAATTGCAATTGCCGCCCCACCCATATCTTTTTTCATCAAACGCATTGAGGACGCTGTTTTAATATCCAACCCCCCTGAATCAAAGCAAACTCCTTTTCCAACAATCACCACATGCGGATGTGATTTTTCGCCATAGGTCAAAAAAGCAATCCGTGGCTCAACACACGCGCCACGTCCCACGGCGTGTACTGCAGGAAAATTTTGCTCAAGTAACTCACGCCCGACCCATTGCGTAAATGTGGCATGATATGCTTCAGCAACACGTTTTAATGCCTGCACTAACGCTTCTGGATGCATATCATTCGCAGGCGAATTGATTAAATTTCGCGCCAAAAAACGTGACGAGACTTCTGGTAAAAGTTGATTTAATTGCGTTGATGTTACGCATAAACGCCGATACAACTGTTCTTTTTTCTTGTACGTGTGAAATTGATACTGCGCAAGGGACCACATGACTAACGCTTTTAGTGATAACCTCTTCGCCGGCTGATATATCCCTTCGGGAAGATGCGTCACCACATGAGCAATAGCATCCGCATCCGACTTTTCATGACCAATATACACGGTGATGAGCTTACCCTTCTTACCTACACAGGCAATCTCACCTAACTTGCCTGTAAAATGCTGAATAGCCAAAGCATTACGTACAGAAGCAGATAATCTTGAAATGCTTTCTTTTTTCAATAAAATCAATAGGAGGGGTTTCTCTGCTGTGAGTTCATAAAAATTATGCACGTTCATCTTTACTCCTTTGCCCACGAAACTCTGAGGGTCTTATCCCGACGATTGCCAAACTGACAACATAAACAATTAAAGCGCTCACAACATGTCCTAATAACAATAACAAACGCAATCCAAGCGGCTCTTTCATCCAGTACATTAGATCATGCGTCATCGTGTGTAAGTAAATCGCAAGTGAAATATTTGCGATAAATAATTGCAAAAGAAAGCGTGACCACCCTTTGGAGGGCTGATAATCACCGCGTCGTCGTAACTTTATCATCAAGATGGTGCAATTTAAGTAACCGGCCAACGTAGAGGCCAAGGTGAGTCCTGCATGCGCTAATGGGAAAATAAATAGCGCGCATAGGATTGAGTTTACAATCATCGCCCACACACCCGCTTTCACAGGCGTTTTGATATCTTGACGTGCGTAAAACCCAGAAGCCAACACTTTGACCATCATAAACGCTGGCACGCCCATACTTAACATAATTAAACTTTTTTGTGTTTGTAACACATCCACCGCAGTAAACTTACCATAAGCAAAACAACTCACTATCATGGGCATCGAAAAAACAGAAAGACCAACCGCGGCCGGAACACCAATCAATAACAGTAGGCGTAACCCCCAATCTAGCGCATTTGAAAAATGCTCTACATGCTGCTCTGCATGCTTTTTTGAAAGATGCGGTAAAACAACAGTTGCAATCGCCACACCAAAGACGCCTAACGGAAAATCAGTTAATCTATCGGTATAAAAAAGCCAGGTGACACTGCCTACTTTTAAAAACGACGCAAACACGGTGTCAATCATTAAATTCAATTGTGCAATAGACACACCAAATAAAGCGGGCACCATTAATTTTAAAACACGCCTCACGCCATCATCTGAAAAATAAACACGCGGCTTGACCAATAAGCCACGATGCCATAAAAATGGAATTTGAAAAAGTAATTGCGCAATCCCTGCAATCAAGACGCCCCACGCCAGTGCCAGCACCGGCGTATGAAAATGAGGACTTACACAAATTGCTGCAATAATCATACAAATATTAAGTAACACCGGCGTAATAGCCGGCACACCAAAGTATCCATAGGTATTTAAAACGGCTCCGGCCATCGCCGTAAGAGAAATCAACATCAAATAAGGAAAAGTTAAACGCAGCATCTCTGTTGCAAGCAGGGTCCGTGATGCATCTTCTCCAAATCCCGGTGCAAATAAAAACACAATCCCCGGTGCTAAAATCACACCCAGTACGGTAATCAGCGTTAAAACAGAGGATAAAGTTCCCGCAATACGTGCAATGAATAATCGAACATCCGTCACTTCACGTGTTTTTTGGTATTCGGCAAGCACAGGCACAAAGGCTTGAGAAAAGGCACCTTCCGCAAATAAACGACGCATAAAATTGGGAATTCTAAACGCAATAATAAAAGCATCCATCCCAGCTTCTGCACCGAAAAATTGCGCCAAAATCATATCGCGCGCAAAACCAAGAACTCTTGAAATAAATGTCATCAATGACACAAGAGAGGTAGAGCGCAGCAAGCTTTGCTGTTTTGTTGTAATTACTGCCGTTTTCGCCATTATCACATCGTTCAAATCATTAAGCTCAGCTATTCTTGTGTAAACGCCTCATTTATTCAAGCATTTTTTAGCCTTGATTGCTGTTCTCAGCCTGAAAACTCGATTTCGCGGGTTTTTATCAAGCTTGCCTATGTTTTACATCATTGAACAACAATTAGAGTCTTGCAATATGGCCCAATCATCTTCTTTCGGTGGTGGTTCGTTAATTCTGACCTGGAGGTCTGATTTGGGTTCTACCTGTGGTTTAAATAGTGTGCCTGCTTTATTGGAAGCTGATAATTGATAACGTGGTGACATTGATTTATCTGATTGCAGCTCATGATCTCGATCTGGGATCAGATTACGATCAAAATAGTGCCGAATTTGTGCAACCAAATGTTCGTGAGGAACCCTGCACGCGCATGCTTCATCTTTTTGAGATATGCTATCTAAGAGGTTTGTAAAAAGAGTCGCTGGAATAAAGTATCCTTTCATCGTTTTATTGGGCAGCATAAAGCCTGAGTAAGATGCTGTTCTGTTCAAATAATGCCTAACATCATCCATTTCATTTTCCGCGCTAATGATATACAAATGATCCGGTTTGAACATGTGAATTACCTCATTCACCTCGTGACTGACATGGTGTTCAGTGACATCGCTATGAAATGTCGGCTCAATAACCAAGCGTACTCGCCCAAAACCAAGTCGTCCTTTTAATAATTGTACATATTGAATAAAATGCACCTGTGTCATGGGATGAAGCGGGCGGTCAATTGAGATCAACGTGTTTGGGGTTCGTTGTTTATGTCCCAGCGGAATGATATTTGGTTGAATAAAATCATACGTTTGTGTAATAGAATCATACAAAAAAACAAGACTTTGTTCATAACTTGTCGTGCTCAGGACAGTAGTCACATAACCATCCTTGTCTAAATATCTGGGACTTAAAATATAAAGTGTCAAAGGAATTGAAGTATGAGAAATTCGATGCGGCAACGATCTTAATTTATGCAGCATTTCAATAGATGTCATTTGAGTATCATGAGATGCGGCTAAGTGTGCTTGAAGATCACCAAAAGCAAGCCATGCTCCGCACATAAGGGTATCTGGTGGGGTGTAACCATACTGAGTAGGCTTTCGATTAAGATAATTATTCATCTCTTTTTGATATAAAATTTGATCAGGCGAGGTGATTGAGGCAGAGCTAATTAACGATTCATGCGCAAGGCATACACCAAAGTCGATTTCATATTCATCTTCAATCGTTTGGGTTGGATGATATGCACGACCCTCAAAGACAAAAATGAGTTTTTTCGGCGCAAGTTGTGAGATAAAATGGCTAAAATCGGCAGAAATGGTCTGCTCATTCGGTCTACCTAGATTCGGTGGGCACACCAGCTGCAGGTCAACAACCATTCTTTTTTTACCCAATATGACTTGCAACTGCTCCAAATAACCTTGAACATACTCATTTAGCTCCTGGATTGATAACTGCCTGGTTTTTAATGTTTTGCATTGTTTAGCGCGAGTTTTAAGATCTAGTTCGATGATCTTAAGCGGCGAGAGTCCTGTGCCATTTTCTATGATGTGATAATCATCGTCTTTTTCATTAAATGATATGCACATGTACGGTAACGCTGAGGATAAAGGAAATATAGCTTTGAAAAGGCCAAAATTTAGGCATGAAATGCGTTCATCTAAAACATAGAGGGTAAAATTAGTATCTTCAATCGGTTGTACTGCATGTTCACGTGCTTTTTTCTCTTGCATAAGATTCTCTCTATATGATCATGTCCAATGCTTTCATAAAGTGATAATTTAACGCATCCTTAATAAATTTACTATCATCACTTTACGGAATTGATTATTTTTTACTCGATCAGATATTTAAATGTCATACTGCTTCGAATACCGCTCAACCAACTGAATGATGCTATCTGTCGCCGACTGAATACACAGCGCTTTAATTTTAGCCGTAATTTCTATGCGATCTTTAAATAACTTATCGATAGCGTGTGTCAACGTATTCGGGGAGAGCATTTCTTCTGGAAGAACGATACTGATACCTTGTTGCTCAAAATAACGGGCATTGTGAATTTGATCCCCTCGACTGGCAGCGCGTGGAAGCGGGATAAGAATATGAGGCTTATTACATGCCAAAATCTCGTAAAGTGCATTAGCACCAGCACGTGAGAGAATGCAATCTGATGCGGCAATCAAATCTCCTAGCTCATCTTCTGCATATGCCATTTGGAAATAGGCGGGTTGATTCAAATCGTTTTCAACATGTCCTTTTCCACATAAATGAATCACTTGAAAATGTTCTGTTAATGCGGGTAAAGTTTCGCGAACACATTGATTAATCGCCTCAGCACCTTGACTACCGCCCATCACCAGAAGACAAGGTTTTGAAGCATCAAAACCACAC
>JAHFRX010000064.1 GCA_023266075.1 Legionellaceae bacterium
TGGTTGCTGAAGCATTGTCTAATGAAAAAGGTGTTTCCAAAGAAGTCGTGCTGGAGGCGATTCAAGCAGCATTAGAATCAGCGACACGTAAGCTATCAGGAATGGAGCAAGGTATTATTGTGAGGCTTAATCCTAAAACTGGTGAATACCAGACATTTCGTTATTGGGATATTGTTGCTGATGATGACGTAGCGTTTGAAGATCGGCAACTGACGCTAGAAGAAGGTCAAAAACGCTCACCGAATATTCAGATAGGTGAGCGCATAGAAGAGCCCGTGCCCTCTGTTGTGTTTGGGAGAATCGCTGCACAAACGGCGAGACAAGTCATGATTCAGAAAGTGCGTGAAGCGGAGCGTCGTTTAGTTGTTGATCAGTATCGCGGTAAACTTGGCCAATTAGTGTATGGCACTGTGAAAAAAGTAACACGAGATAGTATTATTATTGATTTAGGTGGAAAAGCTGAAGCGATTATGCCTCGCTCAGAAACATTACCACAAGAGATGTTTCGCACGAACGATAGAGTGCGCGCGTATCTGTATGAAATTACAGAATTAACGCGTGGCCCACAACTTCTAGTGAGTCGAACGCAAACGAATATGTTGATTGAATTGTTCCGTATTGAAGTGCCTGAGATTGGCGAAAATATTATTGAAATTAAAGCAGCAGCGAGAGAGCCCGGAAGTCGTGCGAAAATTGCTGTGAAAACGAATGATGGGCGAATAGACCCGATTGGTGCTTGTGTCGGTATGCGCGGTGCTCGTGTGCAGGCTGTTTCGACAGAATTGGGTGGTGAGCGCGTTGATATTGTGCTTTGGGATGATAATCCGGCACAATTTGTGATTAATGCAATGGCGCCTGCAGATATTAGCTCTATCGTGATTGATGAAGATACACGTACGATGGATCTTGCTGTACAGAGCTTGCAGTTAGCGCAGGCAATTGGCCGGAATGGTCAAAATGTTCGCTTAGCAAGTCAACTCAGTGGTTGGACTTTGAATGTCATGACCGTTGAGGAGTTTGAAGGTAAAAATCGAGAAGAGTCACAAAAAACACGCGATCTGTTTACGGAAAGTTTAGCAATTGATGAGGAAATCGCACAGCTCTTGGTTGTTCATGGATTTTCTTCATTAGAAGAAATTGCGTATGTACCTAAAGAAGAGCTATTGGCTATTTCCGAATTTGATGAAGAGATTGTTGAAGAGCTACGTCAGCGCGCCAACGATATTTTATTAACAGAAGCGTTGACAGATCAACAAGTTCATGATGATGCATTAGCAACCATGGAAGGAATGAGTCCCGTGCTTTTAGAGGCGTTACAAACGCTAGGGATCACCACAATGGATGAGTTAGCTGAGCAAAGTGTAGATGAATTGTTGCCAATTTCTGGTATGACTGAGAAAAAAGCAGGCGCATTGATTATGAAAGCGCGTGCTTCTTGGTTTGCGGATACCAATTCGAGTGAAGGATGAGGAGTCAATCATGGCGGATGTTACAGTTAAGCATTTGGCACAAAGTGTGGGTGTATCAGTAGAACATCTACTTCATCAATTACAAGAAGCGGGTTTATCTATTAAAGATGAAGCACAGGTGATCAATGAAGTACAAAAACGCACGCTACTCAATCACTTGAAAGGTCATCAAGCCTCTTCTAATACATTGAAGGTGGCGTCAGAAAAAATTACTTTAAAAAGAAAAAGCGTTTCACATGTCACGTTGGGACAAGATGCACATAGTGGTAAAAAGGTGAATGTAGAGGTCCGACGAAAACACACGTATGTTAAGCGTGCAAGCCCTGAGCCTATTGCGCCGCAAGAAGAGGTGAAGTCAGTTGAGGTTGAACAAATTGTTGAAGATCAACCTGTTTTAGAATCGGCATCTGTTGAAGACATTAACGTGGAAGCGGTATTGTCTGATGAACCACTGGATACCGCTGCAGAGGCTGTAGCGGGGATCGCTCAGGAAACCGAGAAAGCGATACCCGTCGTTGCTGCAACAGCAGCAGTGTCTGATGAAGCGGAAGCCGAACGTGTTGCTCGCACTGAGAAAGAAAAAAAGAAACGACATCAAGGTGCTGAAGAGGTAGAAAGCAATGCATCTCAGGCTCGACCCGATGCCAAAAAAGGGCAGAAAAAGCGTGTAAAATATGCAGTGACTCTGGATGAGGAGGATGCAGATGATCAAAGTGGCTATAAACGACATAAACCTAAAAAACGCAAAGCACACGAGAAATCTGAACAGTACCGACAGGCAGAAGAAACATTAACGCATGGGTTTGCAATGCCTACGACGCCTGTTGTGAGAGAGGTATTGATTTCTGAAACAATTACGGTTGCTGAGCTCGCTAAACGAATGTCGGTCAAAGTTGCTGAAGTGATCAAAGTCATGATGAATTTGGGTGCTATTGCAACGATTAATCAAGTGATCGATCAAGAAACGGCAGTGATTGTGGTCGAAGAAATGGGGCATGTTGCACACCTTTTGAAAGATAATGCGATTGAGCAAGGTTTGACCGAACAATTAAAAGTTGGTGAGGCAGAGTTTCGTGCACCAGTGGTCACTATTATGGGGCATGTTGATCATGGCAAGACGTCATTACTGGATTATATTCGTCGTACAAAAGTTGCTGCAGGAGAAGCAGGTGGTATCACACAACATATTGGTGCATATCATGTAGAAACACCAAAAGGTAGTGTTACTTTCTTAGATACACCAGGTCACGCTGCATTTACGGCAATGCGTGCTCGAGGTGCAAAAGTCACTGATATTGTTATTTTGATTGTTGCCGCAGATGATGGTGTGAAGCCGCAAACGATAGAAGCAGTACAGCACGCTAAAGCTGCAAAAGTTCCAGTGATAGTTGCTGTGAATAAAATGGATAAACCAGGTGCTGATCCAGATAGAGTGATGAATGAGCTCGCCAGTCATGAAGTGATTCCTGAGGCCTGGGGTGGTGATACGATATATGTGCCTATCTCAGCAAAAACAGGCTTGGGTATTGATGAATTACTCGATGCCATTTTACTTCAAGCTGAAGTTTTGGAACTTACAGCACATCAACAAGGTCATGCGGAAGGTGTGGTGATTGAGTCACGCTTGGACAAAGGCCGTGGTCCAGTTGCGACGATTCTGGTACAAAATGGAACGCTGTCAAAAGGGGATATCTTGTTGGCGGGGTTACAGTATGGACGTGTGCGTGCCTTGGTTGATGAAAATGGTCGACAAATTGAATCTGCAGGTCCATCGATTCCCGTTGAGGTTTTGGGTTTATCGGCAGTTCCTCATGCCGGAGATGATGTTATTGTTGTGGCCGATGAAAAAAGAGCTCGAGAAGTGGCGCTGTTTAGGCAAGGAAAATTTCGAGATGTGAAGCTTGCAAGACGACAAAAAACATCGTTAGATGGTATTTTTGAGCAGTTGTCATCGCTCGATAATCGTGTCTTAAATGTTGTATTGAAAGCAGATGTTCAAGGTTCAATCGAGGCGATTTCAGATGCCCTGACGAATTTGTCTACGGACGAAGTTGCGGTGACCGTGGTCGGTAGTGGCGTTGGTGGTATTACTGAATCTGATGTGCATTTAGCTCTTGCCTCGAATGCGTTGCTGATTGGTTTTAATGTGCGAGCTGATGCGAGTGCTAAACGTTTAACAGAGCAAGAATCTGTTTCATTACACTATTATAGTGTGATTTACGACATTGTGGATCAAGTAAAAGCTGCGATGCAAGGGATGCTATCACCACAATTTAAAGAAGAAATTGTCGGTATTGCTGAGGTTCGAGACGTTTTTCGTTCACCTAAACTGGGATCAATTGCCGGCTGTATGGTGACAGAGGGTGTGGTGAAACGTAATAATCCTATTCGTGTATTACGAGATAATGTCGTGATCTATGAGGGTACACTAGAATCACTTCGTCGCTTCAAAGATGATGCGGGTGAGGTTCGACAGGGGTTTGAATGTGGTATTGGTGTAAAAAATTACAATGATGTCAAACCTGGTGACTTAATCGAAGTGTTTGAAACAGTAGAGGTCAAGCGCGTCTTATGAGTCAGGAGCGTAAACGCGTTTTTATCATTGCAGAGATGATACAACGTAAATTAAGCAAGATTATACAACAAGAGATTCGTGATCCAAGATTGCCAAAGCTTGTGACGATTTCTGGTGTTGATGTTTCAAAAGATTTAAGTCACGCGAAAGTGTATTTTACCGTGTTTCAAGGTGATATAGCGTTGATTACGACGATTTTGAATAATGCATCTCGTTATTTACGTACAGCGCTCGCACGGACGTCTACATCGCGCACAGTGCCGCAATTACACTTTGTGTTTGATTCATCCATCGATTACGGTCGTCATTTGAGTCATTTGATTGATAAGGCGAATCCTAAAGCGTCAGATACATCAGAATGACAGCAATTAATGGTGTTTTTTTATTAAATAAGCCTCAAGGCTTGTCTTCAAATGCGGCGCTACAGAAAGTAAAGCGACTCTTTTCAGCCAAAAAAGCGGGGCACACTGGGAGCCTTGATCCATTGGCGACAGGGATGCTACCTATTTGTTTGGGAGAGGCGACTAAAATTGCGCAATATTTATTGAATGCTGATAAGTGTTATGAAGTGGTCGGTCGTCTGGGGCAGGTCACGGATACGGGTGATGCTATGGGATCAATCATCCAAGAGAGCATTGGTACGTGTACGGAGGATGCCTTGACTCAGATTTTGCCGTCTTTGCAAGGTGAAATAACGCAAGTGCCACCGATGTATTCTGCTTTAAAGCATCAAGGCAAGCCGCTTTACATCTATGCGCGTAAAGGTGTGGAGATTGATCGTGTGGCGCGCGTTATCAGGATTGATGAATTACAGTGTCATTCTTTTCATTTCCCTCATATCCGTTTGACGGTAAGATGTAGTAAAGGAACATATATTCGATCTTTGATTGAGACGATTGGAGAAAAAATAGGTCTCGGTGCGCATGTGACGCAATTGCACCGTGTGTATACGGCGGGGTTTGAAGATATGCCAATGTATACGCTAGAAGCGCTCTCTTTATTATCACCAGAAGAGCGGTGGTCATGTTTACTTCCTATCTCACGTGCTGTAGCGCAATTTCCCACACTCACATTGACGGATGACGCACTGTTGGCTTTACAACAAGGAAAAGTGATTCAATATTCTTCTGACACACCGCTCGGTCTTGTGCAGTTACAATCTGATGCGCAATGCTACATGGGTCTTGGTGAGTTGAGAGAGGATAAGACGTTAATTGCTAAACGGTTATGTGCATTTTGAGATTTTAAGAAATCTCTTGTGTTGTCGATAAACTCTTGGTAAAATTCCCCGTTTTATAGCGTACCCTATTTTTCAGGAGTAAAGAATGTCGCTAACTAGCGTACAGAAAGCGGAAATTGTAAACACGTATAAGCGTTCTGAGAAAGATACTGGGACACCAGAGGTTCAAGTTTCTTTAATGACAGGTCGTATTCAGTATTTAACAGAGCATTTTAAGATGCACAAAAAAGATTTTCATTCGCGTCGTGGATTGCAAATGTTAGTGAACAAACGTCGAAAGTTGCTTAAATATCTGAAGCGAAAAAATGGTGTACGTTATACAACATTGATTCAGAGTTTGGGATTAAGAGATTCATATTAAATATGGATGGGTTTAACCTGTCATATTTTAAAGGCGCATTTTTTGCGCCTTTTTTGTAAACACTAGGATGTCTCATTTTTACTTAGGCGTCGTACGACGCCTAAGATCCGATATTGCGAGGAAAAACACGTGGCCAAAATGGTGAAAGAGATAAAATTAGGCAATCAAATGCTGGTAATAGAAACAGGTGAAATTGCACGTCAAGCCGATGGTGCAGTATTTGTTTGTATGGATGGTACGCAAGTACTTGTTACGGCAGTTGGTGTGCGTGAGAATGCGGTCGAAAAAGATTTTTTTCCTTTGACGGTGCATTATCAAGAAAAATACTATGCTGCAGGTCGTATCCCAGGTGGATTTAATAAGCGTGAAGGACGTCCAAGCGAGCATGAAACATTAACTTCTCGTCTTATTGATAGACCGATTCGTCCACTGTTCCCAGCGCATTTTTCAAATGAAGTACAAATTGTCGCGACAGTCATGTCGCTTAATCCGGAAGTACCTGCAGATATTTTGGCCATGATTGGTGCATCTGCTGCGCTAGCAATTTCAGGTATGCCTTTTCAAGGTCCTATTGGCGCTGCACGCGTGGGCTATCAAGATGGTGTTTACGTATTGAACCCAGGACCAAAAGCACTTGAAACATCATTGCTCGATCTCGTGGTCGCAGGCACAAAAGACGCAATTTTGATGGTAGAGTCACAAGCGCGGGAATTGAGTGAAGAAGTCATGCTGGGTGCGGTTTTATTTGGTCATGAGTCGATGAAAGGTGTGATTCAAGCGATTGAAGCGCTAGCAGAAGAAACAGGACGCGCTCAGTGGGACTGGGTGCCACCAACGTTTGATGAAACGTTACCACAGCGCGTGGATACGCTTGCACGGACGTCGCTCGCCGAAGCATATTCATTAAAAGATAAAGCAGCACGTTATAAAGCGTTGTCAGAAGTGAAGCAACAAACGATAGCGGCTTTGCTTACTGAAGAGCCTGAGTTGAGTAAAGGTGCGATTGATGCGACATTCAACAACCTTGAAAAAACGATTGTGCGTCAACGTATTTTAAAAGGTGAACCACGGATTGATGGACGTGATCGTAAAACGGTTCGCCCTATTACAATTCGTACAGGTATATTGGATAGAGCACATGGCTCGGCATTGTTTACACGGGGCGAAACGCAGGCGATTGTCGCGGCGACCTTGGGGAATGATCGAGATTCGCAAATTCTAGATAGATTAGAAGGCGAAGTGCGAGATCGGTTTATGTTGCATTATAACTTCCCACCGTATTCTGTGGGAGAAACTGGGATGATGGGTAGTCCAAAGCGACGTGAAATTGGTCATGGGCGTCTTGCCAGACGTGGTTTGATGGCTGTTCTTCCCACCACACAAGAGTTCCCTTATGTATTACGTGTTGTTTCTGAAATCACTGAATCAAATGGTTCAAGCTCTATGGCCAGCGTATGTGGTGCGAGCTTGGCATTGATGGATGCAGGTGTCCCATTGAAAGCCCCGGTTGCGGGTGTCGCAATGGGCTTGATTAAAGAGGGTGATGAGTTTGCGGTTTTAACTGATATTCTTGGTGATGAAGATCATCTCGGAGATATGGATTTTAAAGTGGCCGGTACAGCGAGTGGTGTCACTGCATTGCAAATGGATATCAAAATTATGGGGATTACGAATGCCATTATGTCAGAAGCGTTAGAACAAGCGCTCGCAGGTCGTCAACATATTTTGAGTGTGATGAGTGCGGCACTTTCTGAGCACCGTCAAGAGTTGTCACAGCATGCACCAAGAATTGTGACGATGAAAGTACCAGAAGACAAAATTCGTACGATTATTGGTAAAGGTGGTGCCACGATTAAAGGGTTAACTGAAAGCACTGGTGTGTCAGTAGATATTGATGACAGTGGTGTCGTGCAGCTTTTTTCGCCGAATCAAGATGCGCTGGATGAAGCACAACGACAAATTAAGTTACTGATAGCAGAAGTTGAGCCGGGTCAGACTTACGAAGGTAAGGTCAGTAAAATTCTTGATTTCGGTGCATTTATTAATCTTTTACCCGGTAAAGATGGTTTACTTCATATCTCTCAAATTTGTGCGGATCGTAATCAAAAAGTTGAAGAGGTTCTAAAAGAGGGTCAAACTGTGACTGTCTTTGTTGCAGGTGTTGATAAGCAAGGCCGTGTGAAATTAGAGTGGAAAGATAAGCCACAAGCAGCAGTTCAAGTTGTATCGGATAATGAATAATGCACCTAACACGGTGTAAGGTGCATCAAATAATAAGGGCCTCGTTTTGAGGCCCTTAGGAACGCGACCTTTATTATTTTAACGGCTTTCTCGAATCAGTTGTAAAAACTCCATTCGGCTACTTTGATTGTGGCGCATTTCGCCTAACATGACAGATGTTGTCATGATAGAGTTCTGTTTTTCTACACCTCGCATCATCATACAAAGATGTCGTGCTTCGATGACAACAGCAACGCCTCGTGCTTCGGTAATGGTCTCCATGCACTGCGCGATTTCAGTTGTTAAGCGTTCTTGAATTTGTAATCGCCTTGCAAAGTAATCCACTATTCTTGCGATTTTAGATAAGCCTACCACACGTTTGTTTGGTAAGTAGCCCACGTGACATTTGCCTAAAAAAGGGAGCAGATGATGC
>JAHFRX010000207.1 GCA_023266075.1 Legionellaceae bacterium
TCAACTTCTTGTTTAAAGATACCCAGCGCCACAAGCTATCCTCCCCGACCCAAAGTTTATATTGTAGGCCGGCCAAGACAATGACAAGACAAACAATGATAAGTCGCATATCGTCTCCACAATCTTTTATATAAAAGAAAGCTCTTCGGCATCTAGCTCATTTAAATAACGATGATAAGACAAAATTTTACGATCGCGAAGCGCCTTTAATAGATGCGATGGCAAATAAGTCAACATGATTTCTTCATCAAGATCGACTTTAACCGCCGAAACGAGCGTATCCTGCCACTCTAACCAAGTATAAGGTGTTGATAACAAAAAAGAACATGGGATTTTTTCACCGTTGATTAGAGCATCAACAAGCTCATCTGTCGCACCATTCATACTTGCAAAAAGCGCATTTTCCTCAATTTGTTTCAACGAATTAACCATCAGTATACTCGGATTTGCATCCTCATCAAGCAACAAGAAACTCCCTCCCCGCTCAATAAGATAATACTCAGTGATACGGTAACGAAGAAAAAGTTCTTGCATAAACAGCTGGAATGCAGGTTTTTGCAAACACGTTGAGACCGTAATATTCAAACAACGTAATACTGCGTTGGACATAGATAAAAAATAATCCATCTGCAATCGACTAATTTCTCGATGAATACGATCAATAATCTGCGGATTTTTTTTATCTAAATAGCCGTCAATCACACCTTGTTCCAGTGCTTCTCGCGCTTTCGATGCTTCATCTGGATGGATTAACAACAATTTTTTCGTCATGGTATGACCCAGGCGCCGACAAAATTCAAATCCATCTATCCCTCGCGCTTCGGAATCCACAACCATCACGGACAGCTCTGAAAAACGATAAGGGTTATACACCTCGGCATATAGCGGTGAGAGCGCCTTATCCATATGAAAATAAAAAGAATTCTGTGTTTCCACGTATTCACTGACACAATGACGTGCAAAAACATCATGTTTTTGACGATAGCTATCCACAAAATTCAAAGCTTCTATTGATACATTAAACCATCGATAAGCAACGTGCTCACTGAGTTGAAGAAGGACGTTCAACAGAAAATCATGTCCATTATCAAGAAACAACACCAAGCTTGGAAAGTAACAAAGCGGCACTGCAAATACTGGTCGCACAACTCCTCCTGAGTTCTATACTCTTCGCACTTGCTTTATAACATGAATTCTTAAACATGGCATCATCTCATCTAAAATATCGCATTTTATCGTTTCTTGGGTATATAATGTGATACGCTATTTCTCTCTTCAACTTATGTCTTCTACTCTTCTTCGGATTGCAACACGCAATAGCCCTTTGGCGTTATGGCAGGCGAATTTTATTCAAACACAACTACAGCATCACTGGCCAAACCTGAAAATCGAACTTGTCCCGATGACAACTTCTGGCGATCGCTTTTTGAATGACACACTACAAAAACTCGGAGGAAAAGGATTATTTGTTAAAGAGCTTGAGGAAGCCTTATTAGACCACCGTGCAGATATTGCGGTACACTCTATGAAAGATGTTCCCTTTGTTTTTCCAGAAACACTTTCTCTGCCTATCATTTGCAAACGCGACAACCCCTACGATGCGTTCGTGAGTCAACACTTTAGATCTTTAGCGGACTTACCTCAACAAGCCACGATCGGTACGTCAAGTCTTAGACGGTGCGCACAACTTCGTGCATACCGTTCTGATTTCAACATCATCCCTTTGCGCGGTAATGTCGGAACACGCTTAAATCGTTTAGATGAGGGGGACTATGACGCAATCATCCTTGCAGCAGCAGGGTTAGAGCGATTAAATCTTCATCATCGCATTCAATACCTTTTAGATGAAACATTGATGTTACCCGCGTGCGGACAAGGCGCACTAGGGATTGAGTGCCGATTAAACGACGATGTAACACGCACGCTGATCACACCACTCCATCATGCATTCGATGCACGATGTGTCCACACAGAACGTACTGTAAACATGCATCTTGGTGGCAGTTGCCACACACCAATCGCCATATTTTGTCAAAAAAATAATATCAATGAATTGGTCTTAAAAGCCAAAGTCGCGTCTTTAGACGGTCAAACAATGATCACTGATACACAATATGGACCCGCGACCTCTTCAATATCCCTAGCGGAACAATGTGCTGAAAATTTGAAAAACGCGGGCGCACTTCAACTCTTAAAACAATCATCATGAATCATCTCACCGGACTTCGCATTCTCAATACAAGACCCAACGCACAAGCAGCAGGCTTAACAAAAGAGCTCTCAACACTTGGTGCAACAGTCATCGAACTCCCTTTACTTGACATCACACCAACACACCACTGGTGTTCAAAGCCACTCGATCTTCATCACTTTCAATATGCCATCTTTACTAGCCCAAATGCAGTCACTTACTTTTTTAAAACAATTTCAGCAACAACATGGCCCTCTACACTTCAAATCATCGCCATGGGTCAAGGTACGACAAATACACTTTTACAGTATCATTTAACACCAACATTACGACCCAAAGAAGCCAATAGTGAGAGCATCCTTGCCTTGCCTGACTTAGAAACACTCGATAGTACAAAAATTTTACTGATTA
>JAHFRX010000208.1 GCA_023266075.1 Legionellaceae bacterium
ATCTGTGGGTGTTGAGCAACAGCATCGTGATTATTTACGTTATTTGAAAGAGTACGAAATATTTCTGCAAGCAAAAAAAGCATATGACCGATTTATCCATCGAACATCCGGTGAGTATGCACATTATGAGCATCAAAGAGAGCGTTATTTATATGAGATATTTAGACCTTTATTACGTGTGGCATCGCACCAAAATGATATAGCGCATACAATTGCAGTTGAAGAACAGCGCTTTAAAATGGGATTAGCGTATTATGAAGCGAATTGGGTAAGACCGATTGTTCCAATGCAACATCCATCTCTCAGTGCGCTAACAATGTGGACGAATTTGATTTTAGAACGATGTAAATCGTTATACGACATATTTAACGAAGAGGCGCAAGAAGCGCTTCAGCTTGTCGAAGGTGATTTTTTGACGCAACTTGGTCATATCGCGACTTATTCTATGAATAAACTTCCTTACCCTGAGGTCATCGATCCTAAGAAGGCTCTAGCAGAACCTCAATCTATCGTGTGGGTAAAACGCCTAGCGAATATTGCGACGCATTTAAGTAAAGCGATACAGCAATTTGAGTTATTTGATACAACAAAAATAACGCCTTCAAATGGGTCATGGGACATCAGTTATCAAGCGTCAAAGGCGGTCTGTCTGGCGCGCGTGGCGATCGTAGAGCATCATGCGCGCAATGCTTTGTGGACGATATTGGATTTAAATCAAGATAATTATTTATACGATTTTTACAAGCAATGTTTGGAAAATACGAAGCAATTATATGATACTGCGAAACAAATGCTTCCTCATCAAGAGATTGAACAAGTGACACGCTTGATACAAGAAGCGTCGTCGCTATTTGAGACGTTGCATCCACAAGCCAAGTGGTTTTTTAACTTGCCGCAAGTCGTTGACTTATTGGTGAAGTTTAATCGTGTGATGAAAAGTGCTCAATCCAAAGAACCTACTTTTATCCTACAAAAATTGCAGGAAGTAGAATCAATTTTGACGATGATAGCGATTGAAGCGGATAGATGTGAAGAGCAGTTATTACTCAAGCACGGTCTGATAACGACACCGCTAGAGCGAATTTTGGAACATTATCATCAAGCATTCATAAAAACGCATCCTTTTTTATCCCAAGCAGATTTTAAAATGAGTGCTGCGCGTTTAAATGCATTGCAAAAACGTGTGGAAAAACAAGCGTATTCCCTCCAACGGTTAAATCAACAAAAAGTGCGTGCGACATCATATTCTCATGGTTTGATGAGCGATGCTGTATTGATGGAAAGCATCGCTTTGCTCAAAGATGCGAAATCGCGCTGTCAGGTGGCTTATCGGCAATGCGCTAAACCAGAAGAGATAGCGCAATTGTTCGCTACGGATAAATGTACGACACCCGTAAATGATTCGCTATTGAAACAACTACTGGAGATTTATATCGCACATTGTGATGGTGCAATGAAAGGTCAAGTTCTCGTAAAGCATGCAATGGCACAAAAAAATGAGTTTCTTTTGAAAAAAATACGCACTGAAGAGGCCTCTGATACATCATGTGATGTGACACCGATGATGGTAAAAAACATCCAAAATGCACTGTTGCAATTTAAAATATATCTTGATGCGCAATCCACAGCGCTCGAGAATCGTGCGGTGACAAGCATGTATGAGTCACGAGAGACGTTGAAAAAAAAATGTGATTGTTTAAAACAGTTAGAAAATATTCTCGAGGATAAACAGCTGTCTTTGAAGATGAAATTGATGCAATTGCAATGGGTTGTTCAAAAAACATCATTTAAACCAACGATGTTGGCCTATCATCACTACCATTTTTTTAGTTTTCAATGGTTATGGCAGTGTGTGTGGCGCTTGTTGGCGGCTTTATCATGGTATACACCGCCTTATCAAAAAAGTTATACACAGTTAACAAAAATATTGCTTTGCCCAGAGCAGACGCGATGGGGATTTTTTTCTTCTGTCAATGAACGAATCTTAGATCAACGTCCGGTATTTACGCAAAATTATAAATAGCGTCTATACTCAACATAATCACTTAACGATAAGGGTCTATCATGAGACGGGCTATTTATGGTTTGGTCATGGTTGTGACAATAGTAGGTTTGAGCGCTTGTTGTTCAAATCAAATGGAGTGCGAGCCAAGCTGCGGCTCTTGTAATGTGAGCAGTGTAGGCTGGTATTAAGTTCGTATCGTGAGGACATCGCACACAGCAGCATCTGTGAGCTCACGAGCAACGTTACCTAAAAACACAGGGACTTTTGCTGAGTGATGACTCCCAATAATCAAGAGATTGCACTGTAGCTCGTTGATTTTTGATAAGGTGTGGCTTTTGATAGCGCCTACCTCGACAAACAGTCTATCACTTGGAAGAGCAAAAGCGTCTCCTAGTGTGTTGAGTACCGTTTTCGCATCTTCTTTTGTAGGTGCATCAAATTCAGCAAAGCCAAGGCCTTGTGCAAGTTGTAAACTTGCAGGAGGCTCTATGACATGTAATAAGTACAAAACAGCATCAAATTTCTTAGCGATTTCAACAGCTTGCTCGCATAAATGAAAGTGCATCTCACTGAGGTCGGTTGCATGTAAAATAT
>JAHFRX010000209.1 GCA_023266075.1 Legionellaceae bacterium
CGATGCTTGTACCAGCACACGCTTTCACCTATAGCAATACACCTGCGAGTACGGTATACCCGCCTGACACCATAGAGCAAGATCCAAATGTGCCGATTACACCGAATATCTATGGCCCTGCAACGCCACTCTCTAAAGCACCACCTCAAGGCACTATCGTAACACCTGACGAAAACAATAAGACAAACTATCAGCTCGTCCATCCTGCAACGCAACAGTAGCGCTTAGAAAGAGGATACGCTATACTTCCCACGGTCATCGTCTGACGTTTTTGTCTTGCTCTTTTGAGCAAATAATTTCCATAATTTAAAATAGAACAATATGACCGAATCAAACAAAAAAACACATTTTGGCTTTGAAACCGTCAATTGGGACGACAAAGAAAAAAAAGTTCGACATGTATTTCATTCTGTAGCAAGACGCTATGATCTCATGAATGATGTGATGTCGTTCGGCATTCACCGTTTATGGAAGCAGTTTGCCATTCATTGCAGTCACGTAAGACCGGGTCATTGTGTATTAGATCTTGCGGGTGGCAGTGGTGATTTAACGTATCTCTTAAGTAAAAAAGTAGGGCATGAAGGTCACATCGTGCTCGCGGATATCAATCGAGAGATGCTCAATGTCGGCCGCGATAAATTACTTGATAAAGGACTTCATGCATCGATTGATTTCATACAAGCCAACGCAGAATGCTTACCTTTTACTAACAATCAATTTCACGTGATTACCATGGCATTTGGATTACGCAATGTCACCGATAAAAACAAAGCACTCCAGTCCATGTATCGCGTCTGTAAACCAGGCGGACAACTGCTCATTCTTGAGTTTTCAAAACCCATTTTACCTGGCTTAAAGCCGCTTTATGATGCTTATTCCTTCCACATTTTGCCACACCTAGGCGCCTTGTTTGCCAACGATAAAGATAGTTATCAATATCTTGCTGAATCTATCCGCATGCATCCACCTCAAGAGGCGTTACGCACAATGATTGAAACGGCTGGATTTGAAGGATGTACTTATCATAATTTAACGGGCGGTATCGTGGCTTTGCACACCGCTTATAAGTATTGAGTTTCCGATGATTCATGAATACTCCCTGCGCTTACTTCAAAAAGCAATCCAAAAAGCACTTGAACTTGATCCGGATATGCCCAGTAAAATTCAGCCGTTACAAGATAAAATCATTAAAATTATCATCAATCCACTGCGCGTACATTTCTATATGGTCTTTGAAAACGCGTCTATAACACTTTACAAAGAATTATCACGCTCACCGGATACCGTCATCCACAGTACTCCGTTGGGATTAATTCGCTTAAGTCTATTGCCTGCATCAAAAGTCCGCTCGCTTTTTAATCATCAAATCACCATCACAGGCGACATGCTTTTGGGCCAAGACGTTAAACAACTGTTTGACGAATTAGAGATTGATTGGGAAGGTTATCTCGCTCAATTTACTGGAGATGTCATCGCCCACCAAATGGGATCATTCGTGCGCTTTGGCCTCAATGTTAAAGAACGCTTACAGACATCGCTCACGCATCAAGTGAAAGAGTATCTCCAAGAAGAAGCGCAACTGTCACCGCCACACGAGGAAATATCCGATTTTATGAATGATGTCGATGAATTATCACTCAAACTAGCACGACTAGAAGCGCATCTTAACCATTATATGACATATCATGAAGACAATAACGCAACTGACTCGACTGCTAAAAATTAATTTTATTCTAGCCAAACACGGCCTAGATCAACTCATTGTAGCGCTTCACTTATTCGCGCCCCTGCGTTTTATCGTTTATCTCAATCCATGGAATTGGACACGACGCAGAAGCCGCGGAGAAGCATTGCGTTTATCTCTTGAGGAGCTTGGTCCTATTTTTGTGAAATTTGGACAAGCTTTATCGACTAGACCCGATATTTTACCGGCTGATATTGCAGAAGCCCTTGCAACACTACAAGATAACGTGGCTCCCTTCTCCAGTGATCTTGCCTTGAGCTTGATTGAAAAAGCATATGGGCAATCCGCGTTTCAACACTTCAAACATTTCGATATCACACCACTTGCCTCAGCGTCTATGGCGCAAGTGCATGCAGCGACACTACATACCGGAGAAGAGGTCGTCGTTAAAATTCTAAGACCTGGGATCAAAAAAACTATCCAACAAGATATCGCGCTCCTTCTCACTATCGCAACACTTGCTGAACGATATTGGAAAGGGATAAGACGCTTTAAACCATGCGACATTGTCTTAGAGTTTAAACAAACATTGCTTCACGAATTGGATTTACAACGCGAAGCGGCCAATGCAAGCCAATTAAAGCGCAATTTTAAAAACTCGCCACTACTCTATGTTCCTACGGTTTATTGGGATTACGTTCGTCACAATATACTTGTACTAGAGCGCATTAAGGGTATCCCGGTCACTGACTTAGCGGCTTTGCGAAAGAAAGGAATTAACCTTAAAAAGCTTGCACAACATGGTGTGATTGTTTTTTTTACACAAGTTTTTCGCGATTGTTTTTTTCATGCTGACATGCATCCGGGCAATATTTTTGTTTCACCACACGCGCCTGAAAATCC
>JAHFRX010000210.1 GCA_023266075.1 Legionellaceae bacterium
CGTGCATTTGAAATGTACGAATTTGAACTTCAAATACACGACCTTCAGGACCCTCTACCGCCGTATGCAACGATTGATATCCATTGGCTTTGGACTTTGCAATATAATCATCAAACTCAGTTGGAACCTGACACCATAAGGTATGAATCAAATCCAATACCTCGTAACACAACTCGTTTGTATCGACCATAATTCGCACAGCAGTTGCATCATGAATTTCATCTAGCGGTACATTTTTCCGCTGCATTTTTTTATAAATGCTATGAATGTGTTTAGAACGACCATACACTGCAAAATGCTCGATGTTCATGCGTTTCATGTGTTGATTTAATTCATCAACAATCAAATTAACATAACGATCGCGATCCAGGCGTTTTGCTCTTAACCCTTTGGCTATGGCTTTGTATTCATCAGGGTGCAAATAACGAAAGGCCAAATCCTCCATTTCCCACTTAATAGCACCAATTCCAAGACGATTCGCCAATGGAGCGTATATTTCCATCGCTTCCGTGGCAATCTTGTGGCTTAATGCAGGAGGCAAAGGAGCTAATGCACGGAGAACACACAGACGCTCTGCTAGTTTAATGAGAACCACACGCACATCGTCGACCATAGCAATCAACATTTTACGCACATTATCTATTTGATTTTTATTTTGGGGGTATTTAGATAAGGACTGAAAACTCTGGATGGCGCTCATTTTCTCAACGCCTTTGACCAATCTAGCGATATGGTCTCCTAACTGTTCTTCAACATCATCCAAAGAGAGCTCAGCATAATGCACGCTTTCAAAAATAAGTGCTGCAGCCAAGGTTTCTTGATCCACTTCCAAATCGGCTAATAAATCCGCCATGGCAAGACCTTGCTGCAAACAAGATACCCCCGTTTCAGTGGCATGATCTTGACCTGCCAATTGACTTAGTTGGCACGCTTTACGAATCATATCCAAATCCTGGAAATAACCTTTACTACCTACATGATTCAACCACAATTGAACATCAATGCTGCCATCCAGTTGTAAAGGAGCCCCTTCTTTTACCTTGACCATTATTACCCTTTGATAAACAAAGCAATCGACTCCACATGAGATGTATGCGGGAACATGTCCATCACACCTGCTGAAATCATCCTATACCCATGTTGATTAATCAGAATATCCGCATCGCGTGCTAGTGTCGCGGGATTACACGAAACATAAACTATGCGTTTTGGATTGATTTTATCAATCTGCTTAACGATTTCCATAGCACCCGTACGCGGCGGATCCAATAGAATTTTATTGAATTGGTAATGAACTAACCCTGAAAGGGCCGTCTCGTCTTCTAAATTTGCGCAGAAGAATTCAGTATTGGTTAGTCCATTGGCCTTCGCATTCATGCTGGCGCGCTCAACCATCGCATCACTGCCCTCAACACCCACAACTTTCGCACTATGTCGAGCCAAAGGCAATGAAAAATTACCCAGACCACAAAACAAATCAAGCACAACATCATCTGGCTCCAGCGCTAATAAATTCAGGGCATGCGTCACCATCAGTCGGTTTAATCCTGCATTAACTTGAGTAAAATCTGTAGGAAGGAATTGAAAATCAATATTATATTCAGGCAAGCGATAGCTTAAATAGTGTCCAGCACTTTTCGGATAAAATAGATAGACACTATCAGGCCCCGCGGGTTGTAGATAAATGCGGAAATTTGTCTTATCAGAAAATTGACGAATTTTTTCTTCATCGTCAGGAGTCAGTGACGATAAATTTCTGAAAATCAATGCAACATCAGTATCGCCTGCAGCCACTTCAATTTGTGCTATACAATGCGAATCATCCAGCGAGTTAATCAACTCCCGCATGGAAACCAATTCAGAGTCAACCCGCGCATTTAGAACAGGGCATTGCGTGATTTCGGTGATATAACGCGGATTGTTTTTCTCTCTAAAACCAACGAGCGTCGTCTGTTTCTTTTCAACGAAGCGCACGCTCAGTCGTGCCTTGTTTCGATAATGCCACAATGCACTGGTCAGCGGTGGTAACACAATTTCAGGTTGACAATGCCCTACTCGAGCCAGTACATCCAATAAGAGCACTTGCTTTTCATGAATTTGAGCCGAGCCCTCCAAATGTTGAAGTGAACATCCACCACACATCACAAAATGAGGACAACCGGGTTCAACTCGTTGCGGTGATGGCCGCTCGACAGATAATACCGTGCCTTCATCGTAGTCTTTCTTTTTCACTCTGTACTGAAAAGTAACCTGTTCTTGAGGAAGCGCGCCATCAATAAACGTTGTCTTACCCTCCAGGCGCGCAATACCACGTCCATCATGACTAAATTTTTCAACAGTTGCAGTAACGGGGATTGGGGATGGGCGTTGTTGTCTTCTTCTCATGAGTTTCTCTATAAGGTTGCGATAAACGCATCGACTTCTTTAATGGATAATTCCACAAAATTACCTCGATCCAGCGAACGAGGTAATTGAAATTGTCCGTAGCGTACACGTACCAAACGACTCACTTCCACGCCCTGTGATTGCCATAACCGTCGAACTTCGCGATTGCGTCCTTCCGTTATGGTGACGTGAT
>JAHFRX010000211.1 GCA_023266075.1 Legionellaceae bacterium
TTATCGTACAATTTAAACTGCATAAGGATGCGCTATGTCATCACTTTTCATCCTTTGGTTTATTCACGGAGCCTTATCATTTCTGGCTGCATGTTTTCGATAAATTATCACTCAGTACGGGTCCTGTGGAAGAACCCCCAAAAATGCTCAGCCCAAAAATAAAACAAAATTTTCGAATTAAGCTATAATAAAGGCATACCGAATAAAAAACGATACCAGACTATGCTAATACCTTTGAATGAACCAAGCAATTTTCGTTACATTCACATTAACCCTGCAACCAATCGCGTTCATCTACTCGTGCCATTTATTGCAGGTATTGATGTTAGCACGGATAACACGTGCAAATCAGATGTAGAGTTGAGGG
This sequence comes from Legionellaceae bacterium, assembly GCA_023266075.1. Classification (GTDB taxonomy): domain Bacteria; phylum Pseudomonadota; class Gammaproteobacteria; order Legionellales; family Legionellaceae; genus JAGVJT01. The sequence continues at coordinate 368 of JAHFRX010000211.1, forward strand.
TATTTTTTGAGGGTGGTGCTTTCAATGAATTGGAGTCGTATAAAAGCACGCTTGAATTCCATCTATCGTTGCTAGAAGAAAGTGATGGGCATTACCGGACAAAAAAAGAACGACTCGATCAAATCAATAGGTATCTTGAAGCAGTTGTTAGCATGAGAGATAGTTATAAAACTATTGTGACCAGCTTTTTGAGCAAGTCTTCCAATCTATACAGTATTCAGTTAAGACCTCGTGTTCAAGACCCTATGTCCCGTGTCGTGAACCCCGTCTTTACACTCAATCGAGGCAATGACCCTCGAGGTACGCCTTTATCCCCTCTGTATAATAAAATGCACGAGGTCTTTCCAAGACTGACATTAGGAAAACCAGACCCTCGGACAGAACTTATTCAAAAAGTATTAGATGCTTTGCCATCGAATGCTTCTTTTGAAACCATCCAAGACGAATTAACTGCTCAATATGGCGTACCCAATGATTTTTTTAAAAAAAGAACGGATGCGCATCGTCAAGAGCAGGCGGTTGATAGACTCTATGTAGATAGCCTGATGGGGTTTGGTGCACACACAACATCTCGTGAATACATCGAGGCGTTGTTGGGGATTTGCGCATCGAATTTACAGAGCACGCTAGAAGGTTCTCCATTTTATTTCGAATTTTCAGCTAACCCGTCTGAAAAAGCAGAACGCTTATCGATGCTCACACAGTTTTACTTAGGTTACTTAAACGTCTATTGTCGTGCCAAGGGGATTAGCGATAAAAATTTCGGTGAGATTTTGGATAAATATCCTCATTTAAGTCAAGCGCTAGTAGAGCATGTAGCGGAAACACTCAGTCGTGGTGGTGATGTGGAGCGGGCTATCATCGATTTTTGTAATGCCCATCAAGGCAAAAGTGAATTTGCTTTGTCGCGTAGTTTAAGCACCGATGGGCCTGAAAACGACAAAGATGCGATTATCCAAAAATTTGAAACCACCTACCGTACCGTGACGGCGACAAAAGAAAATCCACACATGGATGATTTCATGTTTTTGGATATCGAAGCACAGGATGAGCATGATATTTTTATCACCAACAACGGTTTAATTTGTACGGATATTTCGAATATCATTCCGACAACACCCCAAAATCAAGCTTATTTTGCCGAGGTTCGTCACGAAGCACGCCTGCATCGCGACATCGTCACCCCTCAAGATGAACCTGTTATCACGATTGATATCGGGCCTGAAGCGCTCATGGATAAACTGAGCGATGTCCAATGGGAAAGACTTCCTAAAGAAGTTGTTGAGGCCTGTCGTGCTTTGCCCGCATTTAAAGTTCGAGAGCTTTTGGATGATGTTGCAAAAGGAAAACAAGATGAAGCACATGTTATTTTAGAGTCATCAGAAGACAAGCAAACGCTCCTTCGAACACCGGGTAAATTCACCGATTACTCGGGACGAACGTTTCATTGCACCGCCTATGAATATGCGTATTGGGCTAAAGATAAACATATGATGCGTATGTTAGAACCTCATATGGATGATGAAACCAGAGCATTCATGTTAGAAAAAATTGATGCAATGGAACAGATAGGACTTTCTTATCAACAACACGGCATCACGTATCAAAACGCACACTATGATATGAGTTTTGCTTTAAAAAATTTAAGCGCAGATGAATTTCGTCAATTACAAACGATGGTTGGGCCAAGCAGTGCAAAAATACAACAAGCAACGATCGATAACTATAAAAATATATCGTTTACTGCAACAGAATATGAAGCGCTTAAAAAAACATTAGAACAACACCGTCCCAAAGGTATTTCTTCATTCTTTTTCTCGTCACCTGCAACAGTTCTCGGTGAAAAACTACAGTTTGATTTCCATTCATTGATTACAGCATTGGATAGTTATGTGACTAATTTTGATAAATGGAATTATCACCAGCAAGAAGAAGCTTGGATGAAGGTTGGTAAGGCCCAGCGCGATGTTCCAGCTCACGTCGCTCACGAGTATTGCAGGCCAGACCGGTCGTTTGACCCATTACCTTCTTTTACGGAGGAAGCTCTACCGAGAATTCTTACTTTTTATAATTACGTTACAAATATTAAGTCTTGGTTCCCTCTTAATTCATCTTCCTCCGGTCTCGGTTCCGATTTTGCATTAATTCGAGCCTGGGGGGGGCGGGCGTGGGGCCATGGGCGGTGGGTGGCGGGCGGCGCGCGGCTG
>JAHFRX010000002.1 GCA_023266075.1 Legionellaceae bacterium
ACGTATTCATTTAATGAATGTCCCCCCGATCCATACAACATGGTTGATATCATTAATTTCGTGAAGGATCTTGTTTTTTCTTGAGATTGAGTAAAAACATTCATATAAGACGGGTTATGATTTCTCTTCATACGATCAAATTCAGCCATATTTCTCAATTGACAGAGCATTGTTCCGGAAATTGAATTTGAAAACGGATGGACATATGTATCAAAATTTCGTTTAATCCATTCGGCGTTCGGATTAAATCGTGATTGATCGGATGGTTTTAAATACGGTATTTCAACGGAGGATAACGCGATATCATCGAGCGCTAAAGGCATATAACCTTTCATTAATCCTAACTGTTGATTTCTCGTTCCACTTTGGCTTGGATCAATAATCTTACCCTTAGCTGCATCTGAATATATCCCAGTACCATAAATATTAAGCGGTAGCGCTAGAGGGTTGATTTGAGCATTGTAAACACCTAAAAATGATATTTTTACAATGAGTGCTACTTTTTCTTTTTCTTCTACAGATAGAGCCTGGAAAATATGGTCGGTTTTAATTTTTGAGAGATAGTCAGCATACTCCTTGTAAAGTAAGTTATCACCTTCTCGAAATTCACCGGCCAATACATGCTCCACAAGCTGCATTTTTTCAGGTGGGATCATCCGCTTAATCTCGCGAAGATGATTTTCTAACTCCTCTTTGCTGACACTCGAAAGTTCCTTTGCAACGGTCTCATAAGAAAGATGTGTTTCAAAATATCGTCTTGTTGGATCCGCATTGATTATTATTGGATCAAAAGAAATACGGTATCCATCAAGTAAATTATCATGTAACACTGCGTCCATTTTTTGACGACTTTTTTCACTATTTGCACCAGAAAGATATAATCTTTTTAATTCGTCACTTTTAATGGGATCATCTCTATAGTGATCAATTAAGATCAACAGCGCCTGCCCTGGCGTGATGGTTTGCCCAGGAAAAGCTGTTTTTTCACCCATAGATTTTTTCATAGTTCACACTTGGCAAAATATGCATAGATAGCTTAAGTATAGTACTTTATTGAGAAATACTCCGTTTGATGTGTGAAAACACGAAAATTGATGGGATGTTTTGATTTTTCGATGCTTTGTTTTATCGTTTTTTCAAAAGACTGAGAGATGTTAAACGTTTTGAGACAGAAGAGATCAATGACAATTTTGCCATCCAAATAGTGAATGACCCAAGAATCAATGTCTGGATAATGAGTTTTCCAAGACGTTAGTAATTCTGTTTCTAGTGTTTTACGGTTGGGTAAATGTATGCTGGGCATCGTCATTTCATCATCTTCTGGGTCAATATGTACAGTGACGTCTTTAACCTCGGGCAGCGCTTTCAGTAAATCATGGTGAACCATTTGTGCAATAAAATGTCCTTCCGAAACGGAGATGAAAGGTGAGACAAGTACATGCACATCGACATAAATATCACCGCCCATACTGCGTGTACGTAGTTGATGAATTTTTTTAACGCCAGGCGTCGCCTGAATAAAAGTCTCAATATGATGAATTTGTTTTTGATCAACGGCTGTGTCGACAAGCTCTTTGATACTTCGCCAACCATACGAAATACCCATATGAATAATCAGTAAGCCTACAATGACTGCGGCGATACCATCAAAAGTGTGAAAGCCTACCAAGCTTCCGAACACCCCCAGGAGTACAATCAGCGATGATGCGGCGTCAGAGCGATGATGCCACGCATTGGCGATGATCAAATCTGATTTTATTTTTTGACCAATTTTGCGCATGATATAAAAAAGTGCCTCATTCGAAGCAATAGAAATGAGTGCCACGGCAAGCGCCCAGTGTGTTGGGACTTCATGTGTGTGATGCCATAATTCATCAATAGAATCCCAAGCGATGAGTGCACCTGTAGCGACGAGTAATTGCGCGAGTAAGAAGGTTGCTGCGGTTTCAATGCGTTGATGACCATAGGGGTGGGACGGGTCGGCGTGTTGGCTACCGTATTTTGAGGCGAGGATCACCACGGTATCGATCAATAAATCAGAAAATGAATGTAATCCATCAGCGATAAGCGCATGTGATTGGAAAAGAAGCCCACCAACGCACTTCATGATACCCAAGAGCGTGTTGATTACAGCACCGATCAGCGTTACTTTTTTTGCAGTACTATATCGTTCTTCCATAGGGATCTTGAAATATTTTTTAAGCATTTTAACACAAATTCTTGACCTCTCAACAGGTCTTGGGTATTATCGCCATCTGTCCTTGGACGAGTATCGGGGTATAGCGCAGTCTGGTAGCGCGCCTGCTTTGGGAGCAGGATGTCGGGAGTTCGAATCTCTCTACCCCGACCATTTATACTAAAGATGCGCCCGTAGCTCATCTGGATAGAGCATCGGCCTTCTAAGCCGAGGGTAGCAGGTTCGAATCCTGCCGGGCGTGCCAACGCCAAGCAGTGATCGTTTATGGTGGACGTAGCTCAGTTGGTAGAGCCCCGGGTTGTGATCCCGGTGGTCGTGGGTTCGAGCCCCATCGTTCACCCCAGTTAATGTGGTCAGTCCTGATGGTACAATCTGCAATGGCTTTGGTTCAATGAAATGACAAGTGATCTTTACAAGATTGACTTACTGTTTGATAATTCCACTCAGTTTGCGAAAGTGGCGGAACTGGTAGACGCACTGGATTTAGGTTCCAGCGGGGCGACCCGTGAGAGTTCGAGTCTCTCCTTTCGTACCATATCTATGATGCAAACGACTTCATGTATCGGTGAGTCGTTTGAGTTTAACATGACAATTTGTCCAGTGAGGTGACTTTAAATGACAGTTTCTGTTGAGACGTTAAATGGCTTAGAGCGTAAAATGACCATATCGGTGCCAGCCGAGAAAATTGAAGAAGAAGTAGGACTCCGACTTAAAAATTTAGTGGGTAAGGTCAAAATTCATGGATTTCGTCCAGGTAAAGCACCACTCCATTTAATCAAACAGCGATATTCAGAGCGTGTAAGAGAAGAAGTTGCTCGAGATTTGGTGCAATCTACTTTATATGACGGTTTGCGCGAGCACAATTTAGTGCCTGCAGGCACGCCCAATGTTGTTCCTGGAGCATTGGCTTCCGATCAAGATTTCAGTTACAGCGCATTTTTTGAAGTGTTTCCTGACATTGCAATTCAAGAGCTTGAAAAACAAGATATTGAAGTATGGCATGCTGCAGTGACCGCAGAAGATGTTGATGCGCTTCTTGAGAAGTTACGTGAGCAAAATAAAGTATGGCAGTCGGTTACAAGACCTGTTGCAATGCACGATCGTATCGTCATTGATTTTGAAGGGTTTATGGATGACAAGCCAATGACTGGTGCAAAAGAAAATGGTTATGAAATGGTCATTGGCGCAGGCAATATGATTGAAGGCTTCGAAAGTGGTTTAGTCGGAGCAACAATAGATGTTCCAGTTGAATTAAATCTAACATTCCCAGAACAGTATCACGAAGCAACACTCGCTGGAAAAGCTGCTCGATTCGCCGTTGTTGTAAAAGAAATTAAAGCAGGTGAACTACCACCGTTAGATGAAGCATTTGCCACATTATTTAATATTGCAGAAGGTGGTATCGATGCATTGAAAAAAGATATTCAGCAAAATATGGCGCGTGAACTTGACCGTCGTTTGAGCAATGTTAATCGTGAGCGTATTTTTGATGCCTTGTTAGTGAAGAATCTATTCGATGTACCGACGGCATTAGTTGAGCAAGAAATTGCTCATTTGAAGCATGAAATGTATCACCGAATTTTTGGGAATGAGCATTCTGAACATGAAAAAATTCCTGACTTCCCACGCGCTTTGTTTGAAGAGCAAGCAGTTCGTCGTGTGCGGTTGGGATTGTTATTTGCTGACTATGTAAAAAAACATCAACTTGAAGCATCTCAAGATCGTGTCGATCAAATGATTGAAAAATTATCAACAGCGTATGATAAACCCGAAGAGTTGCGCCAGTGGTATCGTGAAAAACGAGAGCGTATCGCTGAAATAGAGTCTTTGGTCATGGAAGAGCTTGCGGCTGAAAAAATGATTGAACAGTGTAAGAAAGTTATGGTAGAAAAAACCTATGATATGGTAATGAACCCACCCAAAACAACGGAAGTGGCTGAAAAAGAACAGGGAGAATAAAGATGAGGTACTCATCGGAAATTCGTAATGCGAGTGGATTGGTCCCAATTGTGGTTGAGCAGACTTCTCGTGGAGAGCGCTCGTATGATATTTATTCACGATTACTCAAAGATCGTATTATTTTTCTATTAGGTGAAGTTGAAGATCATATGGCGAACTTGGTGGTCGCTCAGTTGTTATTCCTTGAGTCTGAAAATCCTGATAAAGATATTTCATTGTATATCAACTCACCCGGTGGTGTTGTAACAGCAGGGTTAGCAATTTATGATACGATGCAGTTTATTAAGCCGGATGTCAGTACATTGTGTATCGGCCAGGCAGCAAGTGCTGCCGCACTTTTGTTGTGCGCCGGTGCCGAAGGTAAACGCTATTGTTTACCTAATGCGCGCGTGATGATTCATCAACCTTTGGGTGGTTACCGTGGTCAGGCGACCGATATTGAAATTCACGCACGAGAAACTTTAGCGATTCGTGAGCGTCTGAATGTGATTATGGGAAAACATACTAAAAAATCGTCCGATCAAATTATGCGAGATACTGAACGTGATAATTTTATGAATGCACAACAAGCGATGGAGTATGGTTTGATTGATAAGGTTTTCAGTGATCGTGAGCCAAAACCAGACGAAGGTCAAGCAAGTTGAGTCCGTCGGTTAATTAAAAGAAATAGGGGTATTATGAGTAAAACCAGTGGTGGTGCTAATAAGGCTTTGTATTGTTCTTTTTGTGGAAAAAGCCAACACGAAGTCAAAAAACTAGTTGCGGGCCCCTCTGTCTTTGTATGTGATGAGTGCGTTGCTTTGTGCAATGAAATTATCCGTGAAGAAAAAAAACAAGATGCAACCACAGAAGAGCACAAACTACCTACACCGAAAGAAATTGCGGCTTTTTTAGATGCTTACGTCATTGGTCAGCCACATGCTAAAAAGGTGCTTTCTGTCGCCGTTTATAACCATTATAAGCGTATGCAGCATCAAGCTGAAGATGGTGTGGAGCTGGGTAAGAGTAATATTTTACTGATCGGCCCAACAGGAAGTGGTAAGACATTACTTGCGCAAACATTGGCACGCATGTTGAATGTGCCATTTGCAATGGCTGATGCCACGACACTGACAGAAGCAGGTTATGTGGGTGAAGATGTTGAGAATATTATTCAAAAATTGTTACAAAAGTGTGATTATGATGTGACCCGAGCGCAACGCGGTATTGTTTATATTGATGAAATTGATAAGATTACACGTAAGTCTGATAATCCTTCCATTACGCGAGATGTTTCTGGTGAAGGCGTACAACAAGCTTTGTTGAAACTGATAGAGGGTACAGTTGCTTCTGTGCCACCGCAAGGAGGACGTAAGCATCCGCAGCAAGAATTTATTCAGGTAGACACGTCTAATATTTTGTTCATCTGCGGTGGTGCGTTTGCAGGGTTAGAAAAAGTCATCAGGGAGCGTAGTGATCAGTCTGGTATTGGTTTTTCAGCGCAACTTAAAAATGTCAAAGATACTTCTGTGACTGAGAAAGTGCTGATGTCGCTTGAGTCTGAAGATTTGATTAAGTATGGATTAATACCTGAATTTGTAGGTCGTTTGCCTGTCGTTGCAACACTTCATGAGCTGGATGAGGAGGCGCTTGTTGCCATTTTAACACAACCTAAAAATGCATTGACCAAACAATTTCAAGCATTGTTTAAAATGGAGGGGGTGTCATTAGAGTTTCGCCCAGAAGCATTACGATGGATTGCAAAACAAGCACTTTCTCGAAAGATTGGTGCGCGTGGTTTAAGAGCAATTTTAGAAAATTTATTATTAGATACAATGTATGAATTGCCCACACGCCAAGATGTTGTTGGTGTTTTAATTGATGAAGAGGTCGTGAAAGTCTCTCAAAAACCTATCTTAATTTATAAAACTGATGCTCAAGATAAGCGTGCTGCTAGTGGTGAGTGAAGGCCGCGTTTAAAAAGGATACATGATGCCGACTAAGAAATCGAAAAAAAAAGAGATAGAGGTCGTTGAGAGCGAATCGGTAGATACTAAAGATGTGCCGGTCTTGCCATTGCGTGATGTTGTCATATATCCCAATATGGTTATTCCACTGTTTGTCGGTCGTGAGAAATCTATCAAAGCACTCGAAGCCGCAATGGTTGAAAATAAGCGCGTGTTTCTTGTCGCACAACGTAAAGCATCCAGTGATGATCCTAAGCCTGATGACTTATACACCATGGGGACGCTTTCAAGTTTATTGCAATTATTGAAACTTCCAGATGGTACGGTCAAAGTGTTGGTCGAGGGTGAAGAGCGTGGCAGCGTGCTTGGATACGAGCAAAAAGATCAATATATTTGTGCAACTTTAGAAAAGGTTGAAGAAAAATCAGAGGTTTTCAAGCAGCAAGAAATCGAAATCATGATGCGATCTTTGATGTCTCAATTTGAGCAGTACATCAAACTTAATAAAAAAATACCACCTGAAGTGCTCAACTCTCTTGGCAGTATTGAAGAGCCTGGACGCCTTGCGGATACTATTGCCGCACATTTGAGTCTGAAAGTTGAAGATAAACAAGTTTTATTGGAAACATTGGATGTTGGAGAGCGTCTTGATCGGCTCATGACCTTGATTGAAATAGAAATTGATTTATTACAAGTAGAGAAGCGTATTCGAGGCCGTGTAAAGCGTCAGATGGAAAAAAGTCAGCGCGAGTATTATCTAAATGAGCAAATCAAAGCGATTCAAAAAGAATTAGGTGAAATCGGAGAGGAAGGCAGTGAGCTTGATCAACTGGAACAATCCATTCAAAAAGCAGGTATGCCTAAAGAGGCGAAAGATAAGTCCAATGCTGAATTGCGTAAACTAAAGCTCATGCCACCGATGTCGGCAGAAGCGACAGTCGTACGACATTATTTAGATTGGATGCTAAGTGTTCCTTGGAAAAAGCGTAATAAAATTCGGTTCGATTTACAAAAAGCTGAAGAAATGCTTGATCAAGATCATTACGGTCTTGAGAAAGTGAAAGAGCGTATTATTGAATATCTTGCTGTTCAACAACGCGTGAAGCGTATGAAAGGTCCTATTTTATGTCTCGTGGGACCACCCGGTGTAGGTAAGACTTCTTTGGGACAGTCGATTGCGAATGCGACGGGTCGTACGTTTATTCGCATTGCTTTGGGTGGCGTGCGGGATGAGGCTGAGATTCGTGGGCATCGCCGTACTTATATCGGGTCTATGCCTGGTAAAATCATTCAGAAATTATGTAAAGCGGGTGTTAAAAATCCACTGATTATGTTGGATGAAGTAGATAAAATGGCCATGGATTTTCGAGGGGACCCTGCCTCAGCATTACTAGAGGTGCTTGATCCAGAGCAAAATCATACGTTTAGTGATCACTATCTTGAAGTCAATTATGATCTCAGCGATGTCATGTTCATCGCCACGGCTAATTCCTTGGAGATTCCAGCACCACTGTTAGATCGCATGGAAATCATTCGTCTTGCAGGATATACCGATGATGAAAAAATTCACATTACGCAAAACTATCTTATTCCTAAACAACGTCTCGGTAATGGTTTAAAAGAAGGAGAGATTGAATTTACTTATGCGGGGATTGAAAAAATTATTCAACATTATACGCGAGAAGCGGGTGTGCGTAATTTAGATAGAGATATCGCCAATATTTGTCGAAAAGTAGTCAGAGATATATTGAAGAAAAAACACACTAGAAAAGCGGTGATTACTGAGAAAAATGTTGAAAAATATTTAGGTGTTGAAAAATATCGACATGGTCAAGCAGAAACACATAACCAAATTGGTCAAGTGACAGGTCTTGCGTGGACGAGCGTGGGCGGAGAATTATTGACGATAGAAGCATCGATGATGCCAGGCACAGGAAAGACCATTCAAACAGGCCAGCTTGGAGAGGTCATGCGTGAATCTATTCATGCAGCGATGACTGTCGTTAGAAGCCATGCTGGAATGTTGCATTTAGACGACAACTTTTTCGAAAAGCACGATTTTCATATTCATTTACCAGAAGGTGCGACACCCAAAGATGGTCCGAGTGCTGGCATTGGAATGTGTACAGTATTGATGTCTGTCGTTTCACAAATTCCTGTGCGTGCAGATGTGGCAATGACGGGTGAAATTACCTTGCGTGGTCAAGTACTTCCGATTGGTGGTTTAAAAGAAAAATTGTTAGCAGCACACCGAGGTGGTATTAAACATATCGTTTTACCTGAGGAAAACAAAAAAGATTTGGTCGAAATCCCAGAAAATGTTTTGAAGAAATTAATCATTCATCCCGTAAAAACGATAGATGAAGTTTTTGCTATTGCATTAGTTCGAAACCCATTGAAGAGCGAGCAGGATAAAAAAAGAAAAGAAAGATCAAAAAACACCAAAAAGATAAAAAAACCAACGAAAAAAAATGAGAATAAGGATTTACATCAGTAATAATACCAGTTATAGTCTCGTCGTTCCTAGTAATGACGGGGCTTAAGAGTTGTTAGAGTGCTTGACGAACGGAGATGAATTTGTTTTAATCTGATCCGGGATAAAGGAAAGAACTAGCAAAGGGGATACAATGAATAAGAGTGAATTGATTGAAGCTATTGCTCAGGGTTCAGGTGTAACGAAAGCCGACGCAAACAGAGTTCTTGATGCGTTTATGAGCACAGTGACAGATGTGTTAAAAGATGGTGAGCAATTAATATTGACTGGCTTCTGTTCTTTGTCTGTTGGACATCGTAAAGAGCGAAAAGGTCGTGATCCAAGAACTGGAAAAGAGATCAAGATTAAAGCCTCTCGAGTTGTTAAATTTAAAACTGGCAAGCTGTTGAAAGAAGCGGTACAAGATAAGTAATAGCGTTAATATTTTTGGGTGCTTAGCTCAGCTGGGAGAGCATCGCCCTTACAAGGCGAGGGTCGCAGGTTCGATCCCTGCAGCACCCACCAAAATCGGAGTGGTAGTTCAGTTGGTTAGAATATCGGCCTGTCACGCCGGAGGTCGCGGGTTCGAGCCCCGTCCACTCCGCCAACATTACGCGCCCTATGGGCGCGTTATCTTTATGGAATTGACCTATGTTGCAAAAACTCAATGAATGTTTTCAAGGTGTTGTCGCGTGGGTCATTATTGGTCTGGTCACTGTTACGTTTACCTTGTTCGGCATTGAGTACTATGTTCAATCTCGCCAAACGGCGAGTAATGTTGTGCTAGAAGTCAATGGCTCACCGATTACAAAAGAAATGGTGAGTTTGAAGCTTGAGCGTGCACATCGCATTTTAGATGAAAAATCAGAATTTAATGAAAAAAGTTATCGGAAAAAAATCATTGATGAGCTGGTGAATAGCCAAATTGGGTTACAGTCAGCGCGTCAAAGTGGTTTTTATGTGAGTGAGTCACAAGCCGCGCAAACCATCTTTAAGCTTCCGGAATTTAGTGAAAAAGGTCATTTTTCGCCAACTCGGTATCAACAAATTTTAAGTGCTACACTTTATACGCATGATGAATTTGAGCACGAACTTCAGCAGGACATGCTGATACAACAACAACGATTTGCTTTTTTAGCAACGGATTTTACACTCCCGAATGAGTTTTTAGCGTATGTAAAAGAAACGTACCAATCTCGCCGTTATCGTTATGTGCAAATTCCTGCAGATTTATTTCTCAACGAACAACATGTTACGTCGAAAGAAAGAGAAGCTTATTATCAACAGCATCAGCAAGCGTTTACATCACCTGAGGCGGTGAGCTTAGCGTATATTCGTTTGTCTATGACGGATATTAAAGCAAAACTAACGTTAACGTCTGGTGAGCTTCAGCAATACTATCGTGAAAATCAAGCAAGCTTTATTGAAAACGGGAAAGCCAAAGCATTTTCTCAAGTGAAAAAAGAGATTCAAGCGCAATTGATCATGGAAAAAGCGCAATTAGAGTACGCACGTCTTTTAGAAACGCTTTCTGATGTGAGTTATCAAACGCCTGATGAGTTAGAAACAACGGCGAAGACACTTGGTTTAAAAGTGCAAGAAACTGAAGTGTTCACAAGAGAGGGTGGGCACTCACTGTTGACCCAAAATCCTCAGATTGTGCATTTGGCATTTAGTGATGCGTTGTTAGTCTCAGGCGATAATAGTAACCCTTTTCAACTCGATCCTGAAACAGTGGTTGTTTTTCGTGTTCTGGCGCATGAGCCCGTGAAACAATTACCGTTTGAGATGGTAACAGCACGCATCGAAAATATTTTAATCAACGAGAAATCTATACAAGCAGCAGCGCATGTGGGTGAGTTATTATTGCATGCAAACGAAGATGAGCGCTCTCACTTAATGGCGAAATATCGACTATCTTGGCGTAATAGACCGCTTACGACACGTGAAGCTTTAAATGAAATGTCGGCGATTCATCAGCTTGCTTTTTCTGTTGAGAAATCAGGTGAGTTTAAGGGTGCTTTTGTGCCGGTAATTGAAGATAAAAAAGCGTACGTACTGCTACAATTAGAAGAGATTGCAGACGGGACGCTCCAGAAACTTACACCTGAAAAACAAGCAACATTGATGCAGCGATTAAGTTTGCAACAAGGACTTGTTGCTTATGATGCGTACGTAGCATCGCAAAAAAATGCAGCATCCATTGCAAGAATGTCTTAATATACGACATGTAGAATTTATTTAATACCATAAGTATGATAGAATGTCTCCTAATCTATTTAAAAAGAGATGATAATTATGCCGAGTTTAAATATGTCAGAAATTCTGGATGCGTGTCATGAAATCGCACAATCTGAGTCTCCAGAGCTTAGAAGTCAACATTTCAAAGCGCTTCTGTCATCTGAATTCGAGATTGCTGAAGCATTGTTGTCACCGCTTGATTTATCAACGTTTATGGACTCTATTGCACATCCTGAGGGTTCTGCTTTTCATTTACGCACCACTCGCTCAGCGGGTGAGGAATTGGCGATTCGTGTACTACTTCAAATTGTACGTCAACGTGGTAGCTATGATATTTTGACAGAAGTAGATATTGCGGCGCTTGAGCATCGTTCACGAAATCAATTAACGACAGATAGAGGGCGTAGAGTTTTAGGGGAATGTAGGAGTTTGAACTTAGCACTGCATGGTATTGCGGATATGCTTCGTGATCGCGGGATATTTCAACCCGTTGAGGAAAAATGGATAGAAATGCATTCCCGTCTTATCGAGATGTTGGATTTTTTTCGGTCAAATTCTGTCGTAGAAGATTTGTCGCAGCATATTCAACGCTTAAATCATAGTATTGATGCATTTTTAGTCGTCGCGGATAGCGTAGACGTTCGGCGAGAAGATATTGAACATCATATTGATGCACTGAGACAATCATTAGATGTAATATCAACAATTATTCGTGAGCGTCAATTGGCTTCTTCAAGGCCACGCTATGTTGATCTGGGAGCGAAACGAACAGCATCATTTCAATCATTGAGAGGGATGTTTGAAAAAATACCGGCGTTATCTCAAGTAACTCGGCATCTTTGGGGGGGTAATGCTGATCATGATTTTTCTAGGCAAACAGAATTTCTTTATGTGTTATCACAATATGAGAATGCTCCGCCGAACCAAATCTATCATAATTTAGAGATACGTCCATGTGGAAACGTGACTGATGCCGCCAATATTATCAACACCGAGCATACTACTGATATGATTCCACGTGTGATAGAGCTGATGTCAAAGCATGGACTTCGAGGGTTTCGACGTATTTATGGTGATGGGAATTGCTATTATCGTGCATTGTTTGTCGGTATTTTAGAGCAGTTAGTCTTGTGTGATGGACGTGAGCGTCAGGCGAGATTTTCTTATTTAGCGACACAATTTGAACAATTAATCAAAGATGGCGTATTAGCACCCAAAACTGTCAAAGCGACACAAGAAGTCATTCAAATTTTAAATGATGCAGCAAACAATAGCGCATTATTAACAATTGACGATCTGGAAAAATTTATTTTACGTTATGATTTAACATTAGTGAGAATCATGCGAAGTGCTTTGGCAAACGCCACGATCCTGAATGTGGATAAGCCACAATCTGGAGGTTTAACTATTTTACAAGTGCTCGAGGCCTCAGGGCAAACGTTGGAAGGGTATCTGAAGATAATCTCGACAATGGGTGCGTATGCAGAGGGACCCTCTGTTAATGCGTGTCTTTTAAATCAATTTTTAGGTGCGGATATTTATGGATGTGTGTTGACAAATGATGGTAATACAACGATTTCCAATCCGACACTTGCGTTGCATGATGTTAACGGATTTAGACCCATATCTGTGTATTTAAGTCTCCGCTCAGCGCATTATGATTTACTCGAGACAACTCGAACGTATGAAGCTTTGAAAGCATCTGAGCGTCGTCAGCGCGCTCCTCGTCCGGCGACAGCAGCAGCGCCTGTGATGAGGGCGTCACTGCCAGTGGTTGATGATGCTTTTGATGTCGATGCGTTTAAGCCGCAACCTGCTATAAAACAGACGGTAAGAGCGCGACGTCTTAAATTACCTCTGCCCAGTGCACCTGCTCAGCCAACGCTTGCTATAGCACCCGATCAAAGGCCGAATCATGCTTTTATTCTTTCAGTGTTCACAGCACGTTCTGTTTCACGGATTGCTGCAGTGTTATTGTTATTCAGCGGGCTTGCTTTACTCGGTGCCGTCAGTTTTGGTGCGATACCTTTGGCTATGGGTGTTTCTGTCGGCGCTGTTTGTCTTGCCGCGTCATTGGGGGTATTTGCATTTCGAGCTCGAGCACTCAAAGCTGAAGAACAACATCAGACCACGCCCCAAATCGCATGATAGAAGCGATTTGAGCGTGGGCGTGCTGAGTTAAGTCGATGAGCCATCGAGATCGCACATGGAAACGGCGTGATAGCCGGCATCTACGTGAACGATTTCTCCAGTAATACCTGAGGCAAGATCGGAGCAAAGGAATGCAGCAGCGTTACCCACTTCATCTTTGGTGATGTTGCGGTGTAGTGGTGTGACCGCGGCGTAAGCGTTTTGTATTTTCCTGAAATCTTTGATGCCTGCTGCGGCGAGTGTTTTGATAGGACCTGCAGAAATAGCATTCACACGTAACTGTCGTGGCCCAATACTCGCTGCTAAATATCGAACAGTTGCTTCAAGGCTTGCTTTTGCGATGCCCATTGTATTGTAATTAGGAACCGCTTTTTCGGCACCATAATAACTTAAAGTGAGCACAGAGCCTTGCGTGCCCTCCATCATAGGAAGGGCTGCTTTTGTTAAAGCGACGAGGCTATATGCACTAATATCATGCGCAATTTTGAATCCATCACGTGTTGCGTTGGTTACAAAATCACCACCAATTTGATCGGCTGGCGCGTAAGCGACAGAATGAACTAAGATATCTAATGTCTCCCAATGTTTTCTCAAGTCCTCAAAAACACGTGCAATTTCTGCATCATACGCAACGTCACAGGGGAGGGCGATGCTTGACTCAAATTCATTTGCCATTTCAATAACGCGTTCTTGTAATCGCTCATTTTGATACGTAAATGCAAGAGAGGCTCCTTGTGCTTTAAAAGCGTTTGCAATGCCATAAGCAATAGAGCGATTGCTTGCCAAACCTACAATGAGTGCTTTTTTTCCTGCTAAAAATCCCATAAATATCTCCTAGTTAGCGTTTGCGTTTGTGAGCAACTCACGCATCTTTGCTTGAATCATATCAATTGCGATGCGGTTTTCCCCGCCTCTTGGAACAATAATGTCCGCGTAACGACTAGAAGGTTCGATAAATTGTAGATACATTGGGCGAACCGTGGTTTCATATTGGTGTAACACTGATTCGAAAGAGCGATGGCGCTCAACAACATCGCGTTTCAAACGCCGAACAAGGCAAATATCTAACGGTGCTGACATAAAGATACGGATATCCATGAGTTCGCGAAGTGCTTTATCAGTAAAAAGAAGGATGCCTTCGAGTACAATAATGGTGTGCTCTCCAACAGGGCGTGTTTCGGGTAACCGGATATGCTTTACATGAGAATAAATAGGGATATTAACAGGCTCATGGCGTTGTAAACGCCTTAAATGCTCCACTAAAAAGGGATGATCAAAAGCATCCGGATGATCGTAGTTAATCTTTTCACGATCTTCGAAAGGAAGATGACTGTTGTCTTTGTAGTAAGAGTCTTCACTGATGACAACGACTTGATCAGAGCCTAGCTCATTCACAATCGTGTTAGAAAGCAAGCTCTTACCGGAGGCAGAAGGGCCTGATATGCCAATAATGATCGCTTTTTTATTCATAAGAGCTACTTCTAAAAATTTGCTCAGATAGTAAGGGGTTATCTTGAAAAATTCAATAGATGTTTAAAAACCAATAAAAACTTTAGGGGCGTTGCCTAGGGCGTGGGGGGGCAATTGGTCCTCACACCCCTAAGATATTTTAAGCACGGTGAAAGTCCGCTGAGTGTCTTTTGAGTAAAAGGTAGAGTGCTCCACTACCGCCGTCTTTGGGTTGTGCACTGTGAAATGCTAGCACTTGTGGAAATTGTTTTAGCCAGTGTGCGACGTGACTTTTTAAAATCGCAATATCGCCTTGTTGTCCGCCTTTGCCATGAATAATCAAAAGATGTCTCAGGCCTCTATTAAAGGATGTGAGAATAAAATGAGATAGCGCGTCGCTGGCGGTATCGATATTCAGACCGTGTAAATCAAGACGTGCTTCGAGTGTGAAGGCGCCTTTTGTGAGTGTTTTAAAACGTTTTGCGATGAGTCCGGGTTGATGGTAACTCAATATACTTTCAGCGTGTATTTCAAGCGTATGAGGATTTGAAAGCGGTTGCGTGAGGGTTGAATGTGTTTGGTCTACGCTGATGTGTCGCTTTTGTCGTGACACCAGCGGTTTTTCTGTAAAATGTGGTGTTTTTGTGTTGTTTTTCAAAGGCCTGACACCGTGCATATGCTTTTGAAACAGTGATTTTTCATCCTCATCATCTGAATAGTGTGTCATAATAGCCTTGTGATGTTTTTGGGGATTGTATGCTGAATGTTTATTTAGAATCAACGCGACACTTTAAAACGATTTTGGATTTTTATCGATTTGGTGTCTCGCGTGCAAATGAAGCCGATCTTTATTTTGGGCATGGTACTGACAATGCCGAAGATGATATTTGGTCCTTGATATTAGGTAGTTTATCACTTCCTTTTACGACCGATACGCATTTTTATCTTGCAGGATTGACGCAAGATGAAAAGCAGTGGTTGGCGTCACAGTTGGCAAAACGCATTTTGCATCGTACCCCTGTACCTTATTTGGTTCATCAAGCTCAGTTTTGTGAATTATCCTTCTATGTTGATGAGCGTGTTCTGATTCCTCGCTCACCGATGGCTGAATTGATTCGTCAGCAATTTTCGCCGTGGGTGAATACGGATAATGTGACTACCATTTTAGATGTATGCACGGGTAGTGGCTGTATTGCCATTGCGTGTTGTATGGCCTTCCCTCAGGCGATTGTTGATGCGGTGGATATTTCACAAGAGGCATTGGATGTCGCGGTCATTAATCGAGAAAAACATCACGTAGAAGAACAGTTAACGCTGATTCAATCAGATTGTTTTGATAATGTACCAAAAGCAAGCTACGATATTATTATTAGTAACCCGCCTTATGTGGGGCATGATGAAATGCAGTTACTGCCGAAAGAATATCTTCATGAGCCGGTACTTGCTTTGGAGGCAACAGGCAATGGTTTGGCAATTATTGAAAAAATTCTTTATTCAGCAGGTCAGTATTTAGATGACGATGGTATTTTAGTGGTAGAAGTAGGTAATAGTGAAGATGCGTTAGTCAGCACGTATCCGATGGTACCTTTTGTATGGCTCGAGTTTGAGCAGGGTGGGCAAGGCGTGTTTTTGCTTACAGCAAATGATCTTAAAACATATTTTCAGCAGTAGGAGAGCGCGTGATGAGGGCACTGAATGTTGCTATTGTGGGTGCTACGGGTCTTGTGGGTGAGGCTTTTTTAACGGTGTTGCAAGATCGCGAATTTCCTGTTGAAAAATTATATCCTTTGGCAAGTGCTCGCTCGGTGGATAAGACTGTGATGTTTCAGGGACGCGCGTTAGCGGTTGAAGATCTCGCGGATTTTGATTTTAGTCATGCGGATATTGCTTTATTTTCGGCAGGAAGCGACGTCTCAAAAAAATATGCGCCTATTGCCGCGGCGGCTGGGTGTGTTGTGATTGATAATTCCTCTTGTTTTCGTTATGACGAGGATATTCCATTGGTTGTTCCGGAGGTGAATCCCCATCGGATTGCTGATTTCAAGCACCGTCACATTATTGCAAATCCGAATTGCTCTACCATACAAATGGTGGTTGCTTTAAAGCCGCTGTATGATGCTGTTGGTATTCAGCGTATTAATGTGGCGACTTATCAGGCTGTCTCGGGTACAGGTCGGAGAGCTATCAGTGAGCTTGTAACACAAGTGACTGAGCTTTTAAACGGTAGACCCGCTGAATCAACAGTCTACCCTTGTCAAATTGCGTTTAACGTGTTGCCACACATCGATGATTTTCAAGACAATGGCTATACTCGTGAAGAAAT
The DNA here is from genome assembly GCA_023266075.1 of Legionellaceae bacterium. Lineage (GTDB taxonomy): Bacteria > Pseudomonadota > Gammaproteobacteria > Legionellales > Legionellaceae > JAGVJT01. The sequence goes on from JAHFRX010000002.1 coordinate 16,740, forward strand.
GAAGATGGTGTGGGAGACTCGAAAAATTCTTGAAGATGACCACCTCTTAGTGAATCCAACGACGGTACGTGTTCCTGTGCTGTATGGGCATTCTGAAGCGGTTCATGTTGAATTAAAAAAGCCTTTAACCGCTGCAGAGGCGCGAGCAATTTTAGCGAAAGCTCCCGGTGTTCAAGTGGTCGATACAGAAAAAAATCGCTATCCAACCGCTTTCACACATGCGACAGGGCATGATGATGTCTTTGTTGGTCGTATTCGTGAAGATATTTCTCATCCTTGTGGTTTAAATTTATGGATAGTGGCCGATAATATACGAAAAGGAGCGGCGACAAATGCAGTGCAAATTGCCGAGCTACTTTTACGTGATTATTTATAAATAGAATAGGTATTGAATCATGACAAGAGAGATACCGAGTGGCGCAGGTGTATTGGTCCCCGAAACAGAAGACATGGAAATACGACGAGGCTTTGAAGAAAAAGCAAAAATTCGTCAGTATACTGGCTTGCGTGTCAACTCTGAGCTTGATCCGGATACGTATCAACCCTCACAATTAGAGCGCCGTGGTGCTGAGTATTTGACAGAGCAAGCCGGTGTTGAAGGGCATCCATTATTTGAGAACAATCAAGCATTTGATGGGCGTGATGATAAGTTACAAATTGATGTACAGTACCATCCAGAGGCCAGTGAAAAATTGCAACGTGCCTTGAATGAGTTAAAGTTGCAGCATCAACATCGACTTGGCTTGGGTAAAAATAAAGATTTTGGGATGAAACCACCTGGATTTTAAGGGAGGTATATGAGTATCGCCAAAGAAATTATTCATGGGTTGACGCCTGATTACGATCGTGTCGTGCGAGAAGGCTATACGTTGAATGATATCGATGAATATGGCTTTACACCGTTGATTGAGTCCGTGATTTGTAAACGGCTACCGGTTGCTGAAGCGCTTATCAATAGGCGTGTGACCATCGATGAGCCTGATATTCTAAAACGGACCGCATTGCATTGGGCGGTTGATCAAGGACTGCCTGATTTTCTGCAGTTGTTTTTAAAAAACGGCGCAAATCCCAATACGTACGATGCGAATGGTCTTTCCGCTTTAGTCTATCCTGTTTTGCGTGGTCAGCACGAATTGAAGCATTTATTGTATCAACATGGTGCTAAGCTTGATTTTGCACTTGATTTTATTCATGGAAAATTGCTGGGACATCGTTTTGAGCTCAAAGGGCGGACGGAAATTTTGGCTCCAAACAATGAATTTATTGAGCTGAATTACGAGGGCTTTATTCTTGAGTTTACGGTCGCAATGATGAAAGATTCATTGCGACGCTTCACGAGTAGTTACTCAACGCGCTATTTAAGGCCGCAATTTAAATATGTGAATGCTATTTTAGATGGTTTGATTGTCGCGGAAGAGCTCTTACGCCATCAGCACGTTCAAAATTTCTCTAAAGAAGATAAAAAAGCGATCACGAATTTGATTAAAACGACGCCTCTCCTGATTTTACCGGCAGCGAGTCGTGGACATGCGATATGTTTTATTCGATTCAATGATTGGTGGGTGAAGATAGATAGAGGTGAAAATAGCCTGCATGAGGGCAGTGCAAATATTTATAAGATGATGAATCCTCAAGCATTTAATTTTGAATTCGTACAGGAATTTTTATATCAGCGTCATCCAAGAGAATACTTTCACCAGCAAATTAATACGTATTTAGGTTTAAAACCGATGTATAAATTGCCGTTGACCTCGCAAATTACAGGCAATTGTTCATGGGCAAATATCCAAGGTGTCGTGGCGTGTGGGTATGCGCTTCAGCAGCTTCATAAGCGTGGTTCGTTTGTCAGTGATGATGCGATGGTGTTTTACCATACTTGGATAGAGTGGGATCAAGATCGTGCTTTAGATGACTGTATTCAGCGTTTTTATATGGTGGATGATCATCGTAAAATCACGTTGGCAAGCATGTTGGGCGCAGTATTGTTTCAAGCCAGTGATGCAAAAAATCCGAAGCATGTGAGACGCGCTGAGAAAATTCTCTCTATCTTAACGCTTCCGGAGTATTATTTTATTTTGGATAGTTATCTGACGCATTATTGTGTGAAACGCCTCACACCGAAAGGCAATAATCTTCTGAAATTGCTAGATGATTGTGGTGTAAACACGAATATTGAGGTTACACCGATTGCGACAGGATTAAAAGAGCGTAAATGACCATGTCTTACTTTTTGGGGTGGTGTTCATCATCCGGTGGTGTCATAGAAGCCCTTTCACTATGCATCCACGCTCGAAACCTTTTGAACGGGTTTGAACTTCTTTCTCCTAAAATATGACGTAATTCTTCTTTAATTTCTCTTCTCTGTATAGCCTCAGATAGAATGCGAGTATTCTCTAGCTTTATGTGAAGTAGATCTTTGGTTTCTTGACTTAATTTATCGGGTAAATCTGATGATTGAGACATCGCTTGTAATAAAGGTTGTACTGTGGTGTAGTCCGAATGTTTGATGATGATGTTGAGCATTAGCGCTGTTTTCGGATAATGATTGATTAATTCTGAATAAAATTCATTCGAATGATGATTGGCCATACTTGATAATATGTTGACGATATTGGTGGGATTAATCGCCTCTTGACAAGACGCCACTAATTTCATATAAAGCTCAAGTTTTTGATGAATATCAATCTCTGGATTACTCTGAATAGCGTTTAAAAAACCGAGAAGCATGCTACTGTCTTGTTGTTCTGATGCTAAGAATTTTTTTAGATAGGGCATATCGGCCGTTGCTAACCAATATTTTTTATCTTCCAATGAAGCATTATCAAACGCGCTATCCAATAGAACTGGCCATTTTTGAAATAGCTTAAATTGAATTTCATGTTTATCTTGCTCGCTCAAGGTATCATTCCTTGCTACACCATTCAATAATGGTTGACTAAATTCATCTGAGTAAGGCGCTTGATTTAACGCTAAAAAATCATTCCATCTCAATTTAGATGCGGATGTCATCATCTGCAACAATAGGCTTTTAGGTGTTGTTTCGCAAGACAAAAAGGATTGTGTAACAGCGGGGTTGTGGACCTGTTTGGAATAAATTTTCTCCAGTATTCCTATGGGTGTCTTGCTTTGCTGAATAAGCGCACTGGCAAGATCTGGATCAACTAAATCAGTATCTTGAACCATCTCCTGTATTTGAAACGGGTCTTGCGCATTCTGAACACATAATAAATAAACATCTCTATATTTATGCAAAAATTGAACAAATACAGAACGAGATTCCTTGGATCTGAAAATGGTCATGATTGCTTGGATATTTCCTTTATGCATCCCCTCTTTATGATCGATAAGCAACTGCATATAAATCTTTTCTTTTTCTTCAGAACTAATCCATTTGTTTTGTTGTATCGCTGGCATCAAAAGCCTAAGATCATTCATCTCTCGAATATCAGTGCGTATAAATCCAACACATTGTTCAAGTAAACTTGAGCTTTTAATGCGCTCAAGTAAGTTCTGTTTATCTCTTATTGATTGAGCTCCTTTCAAAAGAAAATTCGCTAATACTTCCGTTTGTTCTCGATCAAATTCTCGTTTCGCACGTTGGTAAATGTTAGCAACATTAATTTCCGCACTGCCAATAGATAAATAGGTTGAAAAATCTTCAGAAGGTAGTCGCGTCCCAAGATCGGGATGTTTTTCCACAAGCTGGTGTCGAATCAGATCTTTGTCTTTCTCTGATAAAATAAGATTCTTTTTTACGCACTCCCATAGTTCTATTGCAAAATCGCTTGAATCATCTGTATTCAATTGAAAGAAGTGGCGCCATATTGCTACATCCGTCTCTCGAAGAATGTTTTTCAGTATTTTCTTTGGTGTTTTGGACTGTGAGATGAATGCTTCTGCTATTTCATTATTAGATAATGACGGAACATGTTGAGCAATGGTCGTTAATTGCGCCTCGCTTTCAGCATGTAAAATACACCGCACACATAACTTGCGATCACCCGATACTAAGTCAATAAATTTTTCATAAAAGCTTCCAGCAAAGGCCAGGATTTCTGCGATATTTTCTTCATTAATCTCTTTTTTATAATCTTGAAGCAACTGCATATAAATCTTTTCTTTTTCTCTCGGATAAATAAAATCATTTTCTTGTATCGCAGTTAAAAATAGCATAGGAGAGGAAATACCATTCACGTGAGCTTGTATTAAGTGACGTAGTGAACTTACTTCTTTAATGCTTCTCAATAACATTTGTTTGTCTTCTATTGAACAATGACGCCAAATAAAAGTGACTAACGGTGGCCGCTGCGTTTGAAGCGCTTCAGTCCTAGCACGTTGATAAAATGCATCAAACTCGGATGTGGTAACAATCTCCTCTAATAACTGAGTGAAGCGCTCATGATTTCCTGTGAGTGTTCGATACACATCATATGCTATTTTTATTTTTTGATCAGTCGGCATGACGCTATTGGCAAACAATGCTTTAACAATCCTATCAAAATCGTTTATGGTGGCATCGTTTTCAATTGAACTGATAAAATGCTTTGCTAGCGGATACACCATTCCTGGGTACTTAAGACTGGACAGTAAACCATAATATTGCGAAAGAGGTGTCATTTTCGTCATGATAAAGTCTACATCAGCAAACACTACGGCTGGTGTTTGAAGTAAAATGGATACACGAGCAGGATTATATTCCAAATAAGGATGCTGTAATAAGGCATGATAAACGGTAGTATTTTCTATTTTTTTAGGATCTGATAAGACAAGATCGAGAATCTCTGAATTTGTGATTTCATTGATCATCGCTAATAGTTGCACCTCTGTGATTGGCGTCGATAAAGCAGCACGCTGTATTTTTTCATCCTTTATTTTAGTTGATAATATCGTGGCTCTATTCGTTTCAGGCAAGGTACGAATGAGCATTTGTATTTGCTCTTGTGTAAAAATAGACGTGCTATCCATCAGTATCGCTGTTTTCAAGTCATTAGAAATATTCGCTGTACTCACTAAAGGATATTGGTCATGAACATTGAATGCTGAATGCGCTAACAAGCATTGCACAAGAGCGTCTACATTAGCGCCTGATGGTGCGGTGGTCGCATATTCTACCATGCGATGTATTACATCAGATGAGCTACTTTTCTGTGCGATCATGACCAGCAATGAGATGTAAAGAGAAGGCGCGTCACTTCTCATGATGTGATCCAACAATTCGTCCAATACGTCCTCTGAACTACTGAGTTCAATCATTTTCTGTAAATTTGCTGAAAGATAGGTTTTGTGCAATAGCTGACGTATCGTTATATCTGTCGTATTGGGTTCCAACGTTAGTAAGAGCGCTTGGATAATCGTATCGTTGGGGTGCTCCAAAACATAGGCTAGTGCCTTGGGATGTGTTAATTCATGGGCTTTAATTTTTTCAAGGATAGGGGTTTTATCATCAATCAGGGGATGCTCCATCAATTTGACTAAAAGATCCAGGCAGCAGTACGATTGCGCCATTGTTTCATCTAATTCTGTTAGAGCACGATATTTTTCAAGTAAATCGTCTATATCTAGATAGGGTTGAAATAAGTGGCCAAGCACTTGATCCTCAGCGTGTTGAAAAAACGTCATGTCAGGCAATGACGTCATGCTTAATTTGATTTTATGCAGTAATTCAAGATGTTTTTGTAATTGATCTTGAGCAATACTTGACATTGCAGTGACGTTAAAATCATTCAGCGTGAGCGATTGTGCCATAAAACGATGATTCGCATTGTTAATTGCTCGTGATAATTGATAAAGCTCTTCGATATCTGCTTGCAATGCGTGTGGATAAAGGTCTTCCCAAAGAATTTCTTCTATATCAGGATCAAATAAATGCTGACGAATTGTTGCAAAATATAGCCCATGATTTGAAAAAGCCAACTTTAAGAGAGATATTTTTTCTGGACTCACATCCCGATATGGCAAAATCTCTTTAGAAAACCGATCTAATTTTCTTTCAGTCTCATGATTTAACCAAACAAAAGGTTCTGTTTGATTCTGTAACTCGTCAAGTTGACCATTAAAAAATTTGATTTGTTCAATGAGTACCCGATATTCGTGAGAATCTAACACGCCTGTCGGTTGAAAACCAGCCAAGCAAGTGTGCTCAGTGGTCCCTATCCATACCGCGACATCAGCAGGAGACGAAGAAGCATCGTCCATCAACAACTGTGCCAGCTCACCGGCCTCTTGGATACTAATAATGCAAGCCGTTATATGCGTGGGTGTTTTTTTAAATAGAATGGTATGAGTAGGCTTCATATGGCGTTGAAATAGTTTTCTTTCACCATCAACCACTTTTTGATAATTTTCACTGACATATAAATTTTCTGAAAAAAACGCTGCAGGCTCAGAAATAGTTCTTATATATCCCAAAGATTTAATGCGGGTCATATCTTCTTTATTTCGCCAATCATTAAAAGCAGGACTTCCCCATGGAGTGTACCGTATAATACGAGGGGGATAGCGATCTTGTAGTGCGATTTCTTGCTCTTTTTGAACGGCCACTTCTTTCTGAACTTCTTTTTCTATCTCCACTTCAGCGCCATTTTGATTTTGTAATGGACTCGGATATTTTTCATCACCATATGGCCGTGGTCTATCCATCATCTGTTGCATTTTCTCCTGAAGTGCTTCACTTCTCTTATCTTCAATACCGAGTTTTTTTAATCTTTCTTGCCATAAACGAATGAGTTGATCACCGTGTGCTTTTAAAATTTCTCGAGCCGCTTTCTGTTCATAAATATTTCCATATTGTTGATAAAGACGATGCGACTTATTTTTAATCAAAATATCTGGCGCAAGTATTTGCGCATATCGACGCTTCTCTCCAACACCGTTGGCATGATAGATAAGATGAAGCGCTTCTGCACGAATGACATTATTCAGTTGATCCAATACTGAATAAAATAGGTCTTCTTTCAATTGTTTTTCTTCATTGTCTTGCATGTTTTGGAATAAACGGGTTAACGCATCTTCTTGATCTAAGTCAATCGCCATACGATTTGGCACAACTATTTCTATTTTTTGTGCTTCAGGCAAACCCCTCATACGCATACAGCCTTGCAAAAAATCTTGCAATGGTGTCTTATCGTCTACAAGACAAAGTCCGGTACTATCCGGCGGTTGTTTTAAATCTACACCGACATGATGGGCTTGGTCATAATAAGTTAAGCGTTGATTTAAAGGACATCCATTGAGTTTCCTTTGAATATCCTCTTCATTACTGGTACCCAGATAGATTCGTGTGTTATTTTCAAGATCGAATGCATGTAATACATCAACACCATCCACCTCTTCAAAATATAAAATGTACTTGATAGGCACAGGTCTTGGATGGTTTCGACAATATTTCGCTAACGCCTCAGCCACGACCACATTAGAGCATTGCTCAAACGTTGCTGAAATATCAATGATGGCATGCACATTAGGATGCATCGTTTGATCTAAGAAAAGCTCCAAATTGTCAAAATCTATTTTTTTAATGTGAGTTTGATTTGCTTTCAGAATACACTGAATATAGACGTCTGTGCCGATCGATGTGTGTGCATTTAATCTCATATCTTCACGATATCTTGGCGGAGTACCCGATACGCCATGCGTGGTATGATATAAGCTCACATGATTATATGTATCGCTGTGTATCATGGCGGATTCCGCTTGCACTTTCGGAAGAATCAGATGTTCAAGTGCATACAACATCAGCGTCTGATGCTGCGCTCGGTTTTCTTTAATGGCTTTTAGTAAAGCGCGCATTTGCGTGATGTTATGCTCATCCAATTTTTGCAAATCAGAAAATCCTGTATCACGCAATAAGCGAGAAACGGTCAATTCCATGGGCGTTTCTTTTTCCAAAAATCCACGTGCAAAATTGTTCTTCCTTTCTAAATCGGTGATCGTATGCCAATACGTCACGAGCTCCATCAATAAAGTTTCATCTAATCCTTCAATCAACACTGACTGAATGGTATAGTTCAAAGTTTCTAATGAACTGGCGAAACGCGTAGATTGACCACTGGGTTTGTTATTTGCAGCATAAGGGACCATAATATGGCGGTCCAGAGACGACGTTGCATGTGGCAAAGGACCATAATGTTCTTTATAATGCTTATTTAAAGTTTTCGGTAATAATTGCAACTGCTCCTTATAGAAGGCCAATGCATCATTGAGTGCTTCATCCTGACTCGGTAAAAAATCAGGTTGTTTGGTGTTATTAAAATACAATATGAGTTGAGACTCTAAATCTCTGATGTTCAGTGCTGTGAGTTGCCTGGTGTATCTTTTTATCGGACTCTCTGGGTGATGAATCAGTGCGCTTGCTAATTGCATCGTTACGTCTGAGTGTTCTATAAATTCAGGATTCAGTTTGGCTAAAAAGGCATACAATTCAACCGAATGATGTACCAGTTCTGCCCCCACTTTTTCGGCTTTTCCGAGTGTATAATTCAGTTTTTTCTTTAACAATAAACCTTGATGAACCTCATCAATGATCGCAAATCCTTGCTGTTTTAACAACAATACAATTTTCTCTGCTTTTAAAATTTGCGCTTCTTGTATTTTTTGAATTTCTGGATCATCACTGACAGGCATCTCTAATAAATCTAATAATTTCAACTCTAAAGATTGCATAGAGCTACCTGTTGTCACTAAATAATCTCGATCACGAATAATTTTAGAGAAATATTGATAGATATTTTCTAGATCATCAGGGGAGCAATCATCTGTGCGATTAAATTGAAATCGATGCGCTTTTTGTTGAAAAAATTGACGAGATGTCCTATTAAAATCCGAATGGTTTGTATCAAGCAAGGCTTCAGGAACTTCAATTATAACCAATCGATACCCATCTGCTTTTATTTGTGCGAGCAAGGGTAAAATGATCTTTGATTTACCGCCACCCATGATTACTTTTTCAATGGTATTGTCATCTTGCAACAGATTTTCCACGGCCACGATTTGTTCTTGGCGTAATAGAATGCCTTTTGTGAGATCACCATCCTGTGCACCTTGGAGGTATTGAAATACCATTAAAACAGGATCATTGGCGGCTTTTGGTAGATTTCGCGCCAGTAACAATTCTCCGATTTTGGCGAGATGACTCTCTGAAGGCACGCCTTTATCGTGTATTGCAGTCAGTTCATCCAATAACCGCGTGACCTGCTGTTGTTGAATCTCCATGGCCAGTGCTTCATGAATGGATTGATGTAAAGCTTGAATATGTGTTTCATCTTCTATTTTCGTTTTGTATGTATATAAGGTTTGGTCCGCATGAAAATAACAACGTATCAGATCGGCCTTGGTCAGTAACTCTATTTGACCTGCGGCCAATTGAATGGAGTAATGATCCATCAAGTATTGATTTGCCTTATCTAAAATGCTTTTCCATGATTGTTGTGAGGTCTCGCGTAACGCTGTTTGAAATTCCGTCGCACTTTGATGAACAAGCTCGCGCATACTTAAATCACTTAAAAGATGACTTGCAATTTCACGCTGCGCATGAATGCGCGTGTACATCTTGAGCCCCGCCACCGACTCAGTGTCACCGAGTTCAATTGCATATTTTCGAGCCACCTCCTCATACGCATGCCATCCTTTCAATAACTTAGATTTCTCATCAAAGGGTAGGCCCTCAATCAACACATACATACTCAATGGCGCCGTCAAACGAATGGGCTTGATTAAAATAGGATGAGGTTTCTTTTCTTCTTTTTCTAACTTTTCCAGGATTTGGGTTGAATCAGAAAGGGGTTTATTAAAAATTTGTTGGGGCTCAAGAATAGTAATCGGTGTAACCTCTATACTATTTATTGAGGTATAAATAGCACTAAAGTTGGCTGAATTTTCTAATGCATCTAAACATCTTGGATGTTCTGACAATTTGTATAACAACATATATATTGCTATCGGCGAATTTTGAGAAATCTCAGCATCGCCATGGTTAATCAAATACGTTTTGTAAATATTTTTTAATCTATTAAATTCAGGATGCTCGGGTCTTTGTGCAATATAGAATAGATCTGGGAATATTTCATATAACTTGTCTAATTTGAGTGTGGACAGTAGTTTTTGAGCTACCGTCTTTAATCGCGTATCATCTTTCAAAGTCTTTAATTCAGCAAGAGAAAACTGAATTCCCCACGGTGGATGCACGGCTTGATTTAAGGATATTATCTTTGGAAAAAGCGCTACCGACTCTTTCATGATCACTTGATGTTGTCGCATTTCTGCTTCGAGGTGCTCAATTTGAACGCGAATGAATGGATCGTCAACCTTCATTGCCTTCAATTGTTCTAAATTTTTATACAACGATTTTAATTTTAAATGTAATAACTCATACCCAAGGACACCATGTGTTGCGCTTGGAAGAAAAGTCATTAAGCTTCTTTGTTCATCATCATTTAACATATATTTACTGTGAAGATGAGGCTTCATTTGAATAAAATTACGGTACAAGTTGGAAACTGTTCCTGGAAGTTCATCATTAAATGCTTTTAATGCTTTTTGATTATCTTGTCGATAGCGCTCATTCACAGTATTTGATATTTTACCGAAGCCAGCATCATGCTGTTGAATAGCATGATGCTCCATAAAATTTGTATAAAGCGCTAATGCTTTCAATTGACAAGCGACATCACGCGGAGCATGTTGTGACGCCTCATCTGAAGTATTCTCATCAAGCACGGGTAAAGCCTTGACAATCCATGATACGTACATCTGCTCTTGGATACTGCCTGTTAAAGCAAAACGTGTTTCCAAATCATTCAAAACATCCCACGCTTTATCATGCTCATGACTGGCGAGATACAAGTAACATAGATATAAAGCATCCGCGGCACTTTGTGGTGAAAGTTTGCCATGAACAATAGGGTAGGAAATGGTAGTTTCTGATTGTTCATAATGCCATTGTAAATCGGGGTATTTTTGAGCAAATTTAGAAGCAAGATGTGCAGAAGTATCGTGCGTAAAATGAAAATAACCTCCCGATATCTGAATCTGAGCCGAGCGCATACCCGATCCGACATAAAATCTTTGCACTGGCACGATACACTCTTTGGCCTCAGCGTTATCATCCCCCAACACCAAATTTGCAATTTCCGATTTAAAAGGGGATTTTTTATCTAAAATATGATATGAGCTACCGGGCCATGTGAGCTGATCATTTTCATAAGACAATTGTATGCCATATCTTGGCAATTTAATCAGCCCATTTTTTAGATCTCGTGTCAAATGAATTTGGCAAAAATTCGGATCCTCGAACGTAAAAAGATTTGGAATGACAGACCTTTTAACATCCATGGGATTTACAAGGATTAAATCTGAAGGCGTTACCGGCAAAAAATCAAAATCCGTATCATTCGGTTGAATTTGATAACGGACGTCCTCATTTTGCATTAAAAATCCCGTTCTGGGATTATCAATAGATAACCAAAGTGTCTTATCATTATCAGTTAAGCAATGCGATAGTTGTAACTGCGTATTATTGGCATACTTAAAATCATCACATTGTTGTTTTGTGAGTGTGTATAATTGACACCATTGACCCTCTATTTTTTTCTGTGCGACAACACGGTTCCACTCGCGGACAATAAGACGCGTGTCAGAATTAAATTCAATAAACTTACCATCCGGAGAAATAAAGCATAAACTATTTTTATCCACATGTAACAAAGAAAGGAGAGGATTCTGGTGTAGAAATAAAGGAATGCTTTGTAAAGAGCCTCCATCTTTATAGATTAAACCACGTGACATATCCAGCACATACTTCTCAGAGTCAGAACGATTCGAAAGAATGACATGTGGAAAAGTACCCGCGACTTCCCAATTAGACAAATCGTTGGGAATCATATTTTGAAAAATTGTTTGAATAAGACCTATATCGATACGCGAGCTGTTTTCTTGTAAATACATCGAAAATTGGTGTGCTTGCTGATTGAGTTCAAATAAGGATGCAGCATTTGCTTGAAATTTTAGTTGAGTGTTCACTTGAAAATAAGCTTTCAACGTTTGTTGGAAAATAGCTGAATCTTCAAAGTAAGATGGATCTACAGCCATTATTTTTGTATTGTATAGAAACATTAATTCGATGAGTTTCGATTGTATTTCAGGTGCTTGCCTCACAGAAAGTAATTCCATTATCTTTTTAATATCATTTTTCAACGATTGCAGCGTATCAGGTTGATGTGTATGATCGAATGCATATTGATGAACTTCTAGACTAAGTTTCAGAAAGAAAACAACAGAAGTCATATGATTGCCTGCTTCTGTCTGAAAAAATGAGCATCCTTTTTGTATAAAAGCATCAAATTTTGTCAAAAACTGCGGGTCTGTTTCTAATAATTGACTTAACAGATTAGGCTCAAAAATATTCGCGGTTAAATAAGATTGAATATCAACGTCATCCAGTCGATGTAGATGCTGTGTGAAATAATCGAGTGTGAGATGAATTTGATGTCTGGGTGACATACGCAATTGACGTAATTCTTCCTCAAAGCGTGAAAGATTTCTGATCTGAATGGTATTCTCTTCCCCAGCTCTTTCTAACGTACCTCTCGCATCAAAGTCTGGTGTAAAGTGGAATAGATTTCTATTAAATTGGGAATATAAAGAATAAGTGTGGTCGTTAGAAGTCTGAGTGTTATTTAAAACTGAACGAAAACGATTCCTATCATCAAAGCGAGGGTTGTCACCTGAATCATAAAAATTTAATGCGACCATACTTGCGACTACTTTTTTTTCAAAAATAACAGCGGTTGAAATTTTCCTTAAGATAGTTTTGTCTTCAGGTCCTATTGTGATGTCAGGTATCTCTTTAAAATGACCATCTGATTCCAAATATTGAAATAAAATACACAATTGTGCATCTACCGGCGATAAGATATTAAACTGTGTTGAGGATAGCTCTTTTTGAGCTAAAATTTTAAGCCCTGCTTGAAAAGCAGGTGATAATTGTTCAATCATCGATCTATAAAGCGACAGGACGTTCCCACGGCTAGAATCAGAGGTAATAATTGTCATCATTTGGCTCAATCGTTGATCAAGGACTGGATCTCTTGTGATGATGTTGCGCTTAGACGCCATCTCTGTTACAAACGTGCG
>JAHFRX010000065.1 GCA_023266075.1 Legionellaceae bacterium
TTGTATCCGCTAATAAATAACGTGAATAATGTGTATTCATAAAAATGACACTTGAGCCCGCGAAGGGCTCGATGAGGCGCTTTGCCTCAGGAAGTGAGGAAAGTATATGCTCAAGGCAGCGGTACTTTCTGCCTGCCCATTTTAAAAATGGTTTTGCTTTTTTCATGATCATATGAATCGTTTACTTTGTCATCTGTGCTGGTGACCGTTTTTTTGATGCGATTTTTGCTGGAGATTTTTTCGTTTCAGTCCATTGAATTTCAATTCTGCGATTGTAAGCACTGGAATGAATCAAATGATTATCACCAATATCATGTTCATCACCATACCCCTCAGCGATGAGATATTGTGCTGGGATGCGTTTTGCCCACAAGAAAGTAAGCATTGTTTCAGCCCGAGCATTGGATAGTTTATCTTTATGATGACTAGAACCGACATCATCGGTGAACGCGGCGACATAAATTTTTTCATAGTGATAGGTTTTAATGAGTGCTGCAATATCATTCAAACCACGATAGCAAATATCGTTAAGCTGCGGAGAATTAAACACAAAGTAGTGGTCGGTTGGCACAAGAAGCGTATATTGGTCGCCATAGCGAACAAATTGGATGTCTTCTCGACGTATTTTTTCAATAAGTCTTGCTCTTAATGTAAACGGTGAAATAGCGCTGGGATCTGCTTGTATCTCGTCTCTAAAATCGTTAAATGGTGGGTTAAAGCAGCCCGCCAGGAAGATAGAAAGAACACTGATGCGAAAGAGTGCGTAAAAGCAGTTCACAGATTTTCCCATATTAATTGATGACCAATTAATACTAGCACTGACGGTGTAAATTGCAATAGCGTCTTAAGACTGATATTCTTTTCTTGAGCCATAATATAAGTTGCATTCCCTATGGAAAAACAGTCTTTTTATTCATTGGCACTTGCAGCCTTAGGCATTGTGTATGGGGATATCGGTACGAGTCCACTGTATGCCATGAAAGTGATTTTGAGTGCGCTGCCTATTAATCAGCAGAATGTCTTGGGTATCTTGTCATTGATTTTTTGGTCATTGACGCTCTTAATTTCAATTAAATATCTCTTTATTTTGTTCCGCGCAGATAACGCAGGTGAGGGCGGGATATTAGCATTACTAGCACTCATTAAACCTAAAAATGAGTACTATACAGGATTGCTTTTTGTTATCGGTATTTTGGGTGCAGGATTAATGCTGGGTGATGGTATGTTAACGCCTGCAATTTCAGTGATGAGTGCGGTTGAGGGTGTGAATATTGTTTTTCCAAAGTTAATGCCGATCATTGTGCCTATCACGTGTCTTATTTTGGTCATGCTTTTTTCATTTCAATCGTGGGGTAGTAGCAAAATTGGAATTATCTTTGGTCCTGTTATTTTGGTTTGGTTTGTGACCATCGGTATATTGGGTGGTGTGCATATTTTAAAGAATCCTGTTGTATTGGAGGCGATTAATCCAATGTATGGACTCGAAATGTTGCATCAGTTGGGCTTAAAAAGTTATCTTATTTTAGGTGGTGTTTTTTTAGTCATGACAGGTGGAGAGGCATTATATGCTGATTTAGGTCATTTTGGTCGCGCGCCAATCCGATTGACGTGGTTTATGTTAGTTTTTCCGGCACTTCTTCTGAATTATTTTGGTCAAGGTGCTTACCTTTTACAGAATCCTGCCGCAATTGAAAATCCATTTTTTTGTCTTGCGTCAGAAGTATTTGCTTTCCCATTATTAATATTGGCGACACTTGCGACGATTATTGCATCGCAAGCGGTTATTTCTGCAACATTTTCTTTAACAAAACAAGCCATTCTATTAGGCTTTTATCCTCATATGGCGATTACGCAAACCTCGGGTTTTCAGCGTGGACAAATTTATATTCCACAAATGAATTTGATTTTAGCGATTGGCACATTATTTTTGATCTTTATTTTTAAAAACTCAAATGCAATGACACATGCGTATGGTATTGCCGTGAATCTAGTGATGGTACTGACCATGATCTTAGTCATTTATGTGGCGTATTCGCAGTGGAAGTGGGGACTTTTGAAATTAATAGCAGTGTTCAGCCTGTTTATTGTGATAGACGTGTCTTTTTTAGCGGCAAATTTATTTAAGGTGAAAACAGGTGGGTGGATACCGATTATATTTGCAAGTTTTGCTGGATTCATTATGTATACCTGGAGTAAAGGTCGGTTGTACCTTAAAGAAAATTATTATATGAACAAGGAAGATCTGTCTAACGTAGTGACTCAGTTGGATGCGTTACCGTTATCGAATCTACCACATACAACGGCCGTATTTATTACAGATATTTATGATAAAAGTGGTGGCAGTTTTCTTCATTTTTTAAAATTAAGTCGTATGGTGCCTGAGTATATTTTGATTGTGGATTATTGTGTGTCGACGGTGCCGCATGTCTCATCACTCGAGCGGTTTGAGATCAATTGTTTAAGAAAAAACATTTGTGAATTGACACTACATTATGGTTTTATGGACATCGTTTCTATTCCTCAAGCACTGTATGTTGCAAGTGATAGGGGACTTCTGCCTTTTACGGTAGATATTGATGCGGCAATTTATTTTCTTGAAATTCCAAACGTCATGCCTTCTCGTGAACGAAAAGCGCTTCGATTTTTATGGCAAGATAAGTTATTTGCATTTCTTGTACGTAATTATTCAGCAAATTTAAATATTGAATTTTACCAGCTCCCGTACAATCGCACGGTTGCTATCGGCACCTATTATCTGATTTAACACGATTGAAGAGGTGTTTTGGCTTGAATGATTTGAATATTAATGCCGCCAATCGTAGGATTTTTTGACGCTTCATTTAAATACGTGACGAGTGGGATGTCTATGACTTTATGCGCATTTGACGAGGCTTGCCGAAAGTAAAGCACATTGTTTTTCCAGAAAGCGAAGCCAAGATGTGAAATATCGAGATCGGTGCCGATGATATTTTTTAACTGCCAATGTGGACGCACGATTTCGATGATGGCGCCCGATGGAATTTGCTTTAAAAAATACAGACGAGGTTGACCTTTTTTATCAATGAGTTGATTTAAGGGAATATAAGGTACGATAGCGTGTTCTGGTTTAAATTTTTTTCCTGCGATATGTAATGTTTTAAGACGCTTGATTTGTTTCTCTGCTGTAAGCGAGGATACACGAATACGCGCAAGCGGTAGTTTTTGATACCAAGATGCTTTATCAATTTCTGTTGAAGCATATTGAACAATGGGGTGTTTCTTTTGATCAGTCATCGTGTGAGTAATATCTTCGAGATAACCATTGGCTTGATTGTTTTTATTCCAGTCGAGTGACGTAAAGTGGTTACGTGTGACAAATGAAACAGAACCGTTGTGATAACGCACTTTATCGAGACATTTTTTAAAATGATTCAGATTATTTGCTAAGGTTAAGGCAAGTACCGTGTCAACATACGTTTGACAATCAAAGCCGTCGAGACGCGCTCTGGGCATTTCGTCATATTGACTGGGGTGTCCTTCACCCAGAGGGAATAAAATATAAGGGCTATTCAAGTAATATTGGCTGAAGTAATTGAGTCGACTGACCGTGGTTGAGCCGGATTGTTGTGGAAGATGTTGGTACAACTGATTGACTTCTTCATCAATGGATTGATGCTGTTGGATAGTTTTTGTTGATGTTGTACTTTGATAGTGTTTGAGAATCGATTTATCAAGATGCAGAAGACCATGGGGCTCAGCAAACCCTAAACTGACGACCATTGAAAGTAATAAGTAAGATAAGTGGCGCATGATGGTGCATAGCTTACGCATTAATCCCTATTAAGTCCACGTTTTTTTCTGTATATTTATCAGTAAATAGAGCGGAGGCAAAGATGCTCAATGTGATTTGGTTGTCCATGATGTTTTTATCAGTCATTGTGTCCGTTTGTTTGGGACGAGTCGATGCGGTTGTTCATGCCGTCACTGATTCTGCAAAGCATGGTTTTGAGGTTGCGCTAGGCCTTGCCGGTATGATGTCGCTCTGGTTGGGCATTATGAATATTGCGACGCAATCGGGTCTTGTCCAAGGGTTGTCTCGTTGTATGCGTCCTTTGATGTGCCGATTATTTCCAGAAGTTCCAGCCGATCACCCAGCCATGGGAGCGATGATGATGAATATTGCGGCGAATATGCTAGGCCTTGCTAATGCGGCAACGCCATTTGGATTGCAAGCAATGCGCGAGCTACAAAAATTAAACACACATGTTCATACCGCTAGTAATGCAATGTGTACTTTTTTGGCGATTAATACATCGAGTGTGCAAATTATTCCAGCAACAGCGATTGCTTTTTTAGCAGCGAGTGGGAGTAAACATCCAACCAGTGTGATTGTGAGCGCTTTGATTGCAACGACTGTTTCGACGGTGGTGGCTTTGGTTGCGGTTAAAAAGCTCGCTAAATTACCGTTTTATCAAATTAAAGAGCAGGACAACCCATGAATAGCATATTATCGTTATTTTCGAATGGATTGTTTCTTGCTTTTATTGTCGGTATACCGTTGTTTGGTGTGATGAAAAAGTTAGATACGTTTGATGCTTTTATTACAGGAGCCAAGCAAGGGTTTGAGATTAGTGTAGGTCTGATTCCTTATTTGATTGCGATGTTGGTTGCGATTGGAATGTTACGTGCATCTGGTTTCTTTGAGCTCATGAGTTATTATTTAGCACCATTTTTAGCATCAGTGGGTATGCCACCTGAGTTATTGCCTTTGGCATTAGTCAGGCCGTTTTCTGGAAGTGCTTCGACTGGAATGATGGCGGAGTTGATTCATACATATGGTGGAGACTCATTGATCGCGAAAACTGCAGCGACCATGATGGGAAGTACAGAAACAACTTTTTATGTGATTGCTGTTTATTTTGGTACAGTGGGTATACGCAGAACACGCCATGCTATTCCTGCCGGTCTTCTGGCCGATGCTGCTGGCGTTATCGCCTCCGTGGTTGTTTGTCGATATCTTTTTGGCTGATGTCTTCTCTCTCGGCGGTTTTTTCTCTTGAGACGATGCTGATAGGGTAGATTATTAACTTCGAGATCCCTAAGCTGTCTTTCCTTTTTTTTGAGGCTGTTTATGCGCTAGCCTGCCTTTTTCAAAGAGTTTGATTTGAGAAAGGCGATTTTTGACCGTTTCGTGGAAAGTATGAAGATGATGCTTAGGAACCGCCGACGCTCTTGGTAAGAGCACGGTCGAAGGGTTAATGGGTAAGTCATTGACGCGAAACTCATAGTGGCAGTGTGGGCCTTCTGCAAGTCCGGTTTGGCCAACGTAACCAATCACTTGACCACGTTTAACGCGAGAGCCTCGGGTGAGCCCTTTTTCAAAGTGATGCATGTGTGCATAAACGGATGAATATGTGTTTTGATGATTAATTTTAATGACATTACCATAAGTACTGTGATGTTCAATTGTTTCAATTCGCCCATCTCCAGTCGCATGAATCGGTGTGCCAGTTGGTGCAGCTAAATCTACACCTTGATGAGGTCTTCGATAGTGCAGGATGGGGTGCATGCGCGATAAGCTAAACATAGAGCTAATATGGCTAAATTGTAAAGGATAACGTGAAAATGCTTGTTTTAAGCTTCGCCCATCGGGTGAAAAATAATCACTTTCAGTATCATTAGATTCATATCGAACTGCTTGAATAGTGTGACCTCTATTGGTATAGGTGACGGCAAGGATATCGCCTGTATTGACAAGTTCGTTCTCAATATAATGTGCGCGATAAAGGATCGTAAATTGATCACCCGAGCGGATATCTTTGACGAAGTCGATTTCACGATTAAAGATAGTGCTCATTTGTTGGATTAATTTGAAAGGGATATTATGTCGTTTTGCGGTGGTGTAAAGTGAGCCCTGTACAGTGGCCGTAATTAATTTGTCTTGTGTATTTGTCGGCTGTATTTGGATTTTACTGATGAATTGTTTATCTTTTTGCTCAACAACGAGAGATTCTAGTTTAGAGTACGGAACAATCATTTTGAGCAGTGTATCGTCTTGGGCCAGAATTTGTATTTCTTGCTTGGGTCGGATATGTGTGAGTTGTTTCGTATATTTATTTTTGTGTAAAACGTCTTGCAGCGTTTTAGAGCTGAGGCCCGCGCGTTTGAATATCGAAGAAAGCGTGTCACCTGAGCGCACCGTGATATATTGCCACTCATTCATCTCTTTTTTGATGGTGATTGGTGTTTGTTGTTCATTTTTTATTAATGAAATAGGAAGATTTAGTGGTTGTACGGAATATTCAAGTTTTTGAACCGAGCGTAAAGCATAAAGTGTATATAACAAGAGTATACTTGCGAAAATAAGTCCTGATACTAAGCGTAGTTTTTTAGTACGAGGAGTTGATTTCATTGACGTAACATGATGATATAACTGATTCATTCGTCGCCTTATTTAAGCCAGTCTGCGCAATGATGGCCTCAAAAAATATCCGGGCTAAAGATACCTGTTGCAAGCATGAAGGTCAATAGACCTCTATCGAAACTCTATTGTATCGCGCCACGTTGTAAAATTTATCTTGAAATGAGGGTGTGTCTTCTATTAGTATTTTTGTCTGGAAAATCAAGTTCACAACACCGCTTTAGGATAAGAAAAGCATGCAAAATATTGAAAAAATAATGCGAGAGTTATTGAGAGGTACCGCTGAAGTTTTACCAGAAGAAGCACTTCTCGAAAAACTAAAATTAAATCGTCCGCTTCGTATCAAGGCAGGCTTTGATCCAACGGCGCCTGATTTGCACTTGGGACATACGGTTCTTCTGAATAAGTTACGTCAATTTCAAGAGTTTGGACATGAGGTGATTTTTTTGATTGGTGATTTTACGGCCATGATTGGTGACCCGACAGGGAAAAATGTGACGCGTATACCACTCGATAGTGATTCGGTGATTGAAAATGCAAAGACGTATCAAAAGCAAGTGTTCAAAATTCTAGATCCCCAAAGAACCACAGTTGTTTATAATTCTGAATGGTTCAATACAATGACAGCACGGGATATGATTCAATTGGCGCAGCATTCAACCGTTGCGCGGATGCTTGAGCGTGATGATTTTAGTAAACGTTTTCATGAAGAACAGCCGATTGCGTTACACGAATTTCTTTATCCATTGATTCAAGGTTACGATTCAGTTGCATTGAAGGCTGATGTTGAGTGTGGTGGCACTGATCAGAAATTTAATTTATTGATGGGGCGAGAGTTACAAAAGCAAGCAGCTCAGTCTCAACAAGTGGTGATGATGACACCTCTTATTGAAGGTTTAGACGGTGTTAAAAAGATGTCTAAGTCTTTAGATAATTATATTGGTATTCAAGAATCACCCGACATGATGTTTGGTAAAATCATGTCTATTTCAGATACGTTGATGTGGCGTTATATTGATTTGCTGAGTTTTAAAACCTTGGATGAAATTGAGAAATTGAAACAAGATGTTTTGCATGGGCTAAATCCACGAGATGTAAAAATTGATTTTGCTAAAGAAATGGTGACGCGATTTCACACAGGAAAAGAGGCTGAGGCTGCAGCAGAAGCCTTTATTGAACGATTTCAAAAAAAAGAAATTCCGGATGATCTTGAGATACAACACGTTGAAAGCACACTACCTCGGCGCATCACGATGCTCTTAAAAGAGTTAAACTTGACACAAAGCACATCTGAGGCAATGCGCTTGATGAAAGAAGGCGCTGTTAAAGTCGATGGCGTGAAAATAATAGATCAAGCATTCTTACTGCCGATCAATCACACGTATGTCATTCAAGTTGGAAAACGAAGAGTTGCAAAAGTCGAAATAAGCGCAAAAAGTGGTTGACAAAGAATGAGAGATGAGTAGAATGCACACCACTTGCCCTGGAGGCGACGTTGCTTAAGAAGATAGAGACAAACTGTGTGGGCATTTTCGGATGCTTTTGAGTTGATAGTAAAGAGAAATAAGAGACGCGCAAGCGTCAAGTTAGGATTAAATTGAAGAGTTTG